>JANLWJ010000493.1:0-3803 GCA_031364455.1 Actinomycetes bacterium
GACCTGGCCATTGGCGGTCGGCGTGCCCTTCGGAACGTCTGAGGGCTTGGCGCCAGCAGCCGGTGCGGTGGCGGTGATGGTCGCCGCTGCGATGGCGATGGACGCTGCGGCGGCCAAGGCTGCCGTTCCGCGTCGGGGGGAGAGGGATGACCAGGACATGCTGCGGTCCCTTCCGGCGCGGATGGCGCCTATGACTGCGCCAACGGCCAACTCGGTTGGTCGGCGTCGGCGATTCGCATACTTAGACCCCGCGGGGGTGCGCGGGGCTAGCGCCACGGTCGTGGTCGCCGGGCGGGCCGTCAAGTGGTTCACCGGAATTGGCCGTGGGTGCGTTACTCCATCCAAGCGAATCCGTAACAGTGTGTAGTGAATCTGCCACTACGGGTGACCTTGGCGCGCCGATCGAAGGCGCGCTGAGCGCGTTCTGGCTCGCTGCCAGATGGCAACGAGGATCACGCCCAGGCCGAGCGGCGCCAGGAAGCAGAGCAGGTAGGCCCAGACGGGGAGTGGGCTGAGGTCGAAGAGGAGCGGTACCAGCGTCGCGATCGTGGCAACCGTGCCGACGGCGACGAGTGCTGCTCCGATACGCACGGCGGCGTCCGTTCGGGAGCGGTTGCCGTGGCCCGATGTGCCCATGGAACCAGGGTAGGCACAGGCGCTGTCGGAAACCGGTTGGGGGATCGATGGGTTCGGTCACTACTCTGGGCATCCCCGCAACAGTGGGGTCAGCGTCCTGCGTTGTCGGGACGAGGTCGTTCGACGAGACGTGTGAGGTGTGCCGTGCCCACGGGCAAGGTCAAGTGGTTCGACACCGAAAAAGGATTCGGGTTCCTCAGCCGCGACGACGGTGGCGAGGTCTTCGTCCACCAGTCCGCGCTGCCGGAAGGCCTCACTGCGCTCAAGCCGGGCTCGCGCGTGGAGTTCGGCGTCGCCGAAGGACGTCGTGGCGAGCAGGCGCTGTCGGTGCGTGTTCTCGACGAACCGGTCGGCGTCACAACTTCGCGGAAACCCCCAGAAGACATGGCGATCATCGTCGAAGACCTCATCAAGCTGCTCGACCAGCTCGGTAACAAGCTGCGTCGTGGAAAGGCACCGGCAGCCCCCGAGGCGGAGAAGATCGCCATGTTGCTGCGCGCAGTGGCCGACGACTTCGACTAGTTCGCTGGGCCACTGTCCCTAACCGGCTACGAGAGTCAGCCCCGGTTTTCGTCGATTTCTTGGCCAGAATCCGGGGCTAACTCTCGTACCGCGTTTGGGCCGGACGCGTGGCGTCCCTGCGTGCAGTGGCCCGCGACCTCTACTAGCTGGACTAGTTCGACAGGATGACTAGCTGTCGTCGCTGTGTGCGTCGGAGAGGCCGAAGATCCAGGAGCCGCGCACCTGCGAACCGTCCTCGGTCAACGCCTGGATGACTAGCTGTGCGTCGCCCTGGCGCAGCGGCTGTGGGGGCATCGTGAAGCGGAAGTACTTCTCCGTAACGGGTTCGCGGTTCAGCGACCTGCCGTTGATCGAGACGAGCCAACCGTTGGCGGCAACGTCCGGGTCGACACTGATACCGACGGTCTCGCCGGGCGTTGTGGCGATGATCGCGATCTCGTCGAGCAGCGCCTTGGCCGTGTCGCCCGCTTCCTGCGCGTCCAGGTCGAGCGAGCAGTCGTCCTTGTCGGCCGCCTGGGAGGCGTCGAACGACCAGCAGATCGCCTCGCGATGGGCCGAGTTGGATCCGGAGAACACCGTGGCGCCGGGGGCTGGCTCCTCGCAGGCCGTGAGGGCGAGCAAGCCCAGCCCGGCGACAAGAGCGGTCAGAAGGGGACGTCGGGACGGCATTGCGGACACGGCTCCGATTCAGTCTGGTGCTCGGTGGTGGAGGGCGCAGCGATCTCGCACCGGTGCACGAGGCTACCCTTGCCAGTTGTGACCCTCCTGTCCGGCAAGCGCCCAGTGCTCGACCCCGCCTGCGCCGACGCGGTAGAGGTGGCGCGCGAAGCGATCTCCGATGTCGCGCCGGACGGCACCGTTGGTGCCCATCTGGGGGTGGAGCCGGAGGAAGAGCGGATGGTCCTGCACTCATTCGAGGCGACCCTTCCGGGATACCGCGGCTGGCGGTGGGCAGTCACGGTCATGCGAGCGTCGCGTAGCAAGAGCGTCAGTGTTGGCGAGGTGGTGCTGCTTCCGGGCTCGGACTCACTGCTGTCGCCCACCTGGGTGCCATGGACCGAGCGACTTCGCCCTGGCGACCTTGGCGTCGGCGATCTCCTCCCCACCGACGAGGACGACCCAAGGCTCGAGCCAGGCTGGAACGCCCTCGAGGACATTCACGCCGAGATCGCCGAGAGCGAAGAGGGCGCCGAGGACGAAGCGGGCAACGCGAGCGACGCTGGTGGCAGCGATGGCTGGGTCGACGCCGATGCCATTCTCGCCGTCTCCATCGAGCTCGACCTCATGCGTCCGCGCGTCCTCAGCCCGATCGGCCTCGACGACGCCACCGACCGCTGGAACGCCGGTGATCATGGCCCGGATGCCCCGATCGCGCAGTCAGCCCCTGCGCTCTGTGCGACCTGCGGCTTCCGGGTTCCGGTGCGGGGGACGCTGGGTCATGCCTTCGGTGTGTGCGCCAACGAGATCTCGCCCAGCGACGGCCACGTCGTCAGCCTCGCCCACGGCTGCGGTGCACACTCAGAGGCCGTCGTGGTTCCGGCGATGGCCGAGCGTCCTGAGCCGGTGATCGACGAGGTCGGCTTCGAGCCGATGGCGCGCGAGACGCCGGAGGTCGCTGCCGACCCGGCGGCCGACGAGGTGTCCGATCCGGAAACGTCAGCCGCCGCTGCAGCAGTCATTGCAGGCCCCGACACTTCGATGACTCCCGAGCTGGCCGTTGAGCTTGGCCACGGCTGACCCGTTCGGCACTGCGCGCCTTCGTGCCGCGGTGCTCGACGCGTGGCGAGCATCGCCAACGCGGTTCCGCGAGGACGCGAACGTCGAAGAGGACTACGCCCTCGGCGCCTATCGCGACCGGTTGGTCGTCGAGCTCGCCCAGAATGCTTCGGACGCGGCTCGCGCCGGTGGCGTCGTGGGACGGCTGCTGCTCCGCCTCGACGATGAGGGTCTGACCGCCGCCAACGTCGGTGCTCCGCTCGACCGCGTCGGCGTCGAGTCGCTGGCGGCGATGCGGGCCTCGAGCAAGTCCGAGGGGTCGATTGGACGTTTCGGGGTCGGCTTCGCTGCTGTCCTGACAGTGTCCGACGCGCCTGAGGTGCGGTCGCGCGGCGGCGGCGTCCGCTTCGACCGGTCGGCCACTGCCGAGCTGTTGCGTGAAGACGACTCCGTTTCGTCTCTCGTCGAGCAGCGCATGCCTCCCGTGCTGCGCATCCCCTTCCCGGTCGATGCGGCACCACCGGACGGATACGACACAGCTGTCGTGCTGCCATGGCGTGATGACGCGGCACGTCAGCTGGCGCTCGAGGCGGTCGCTGCGGTCGACCAGGTGCTGCTGCTCTCGTTGCCTGATCTCGGTGAGGTGATCGTCGAGATCGTCGGCACCGGAACTGTCGAACGCCATACCTGGGTGGCGACACGCGACAGCAGCCCGTGGGTGGTACGCCATGACGACCAGACATCGTGGTGGCGAGTCCAATCGATCGGGGGTGGCCTCACCGAGGAGGAAGAAGAGTCGCTCCCGCACGAGGAGGCCTTGCGGCGTCAATGGAGCGCGTCGGTGGCGCTGCCGGTCACCGAGTTCGGACTCCCGTTGCCGCTACCTGAGTCGTTGGCTCGGGTCGTGCGTGCCCCGACGCCGACCGATG
>JANLWJ010000281.1:0-5328 GCA_031364455.1 Actinomycetes bacterium
CCCGCTGAACGCTCGACCGCCTCGGAGTCTCCGCACACGGTGAGCCAGTTGGCCAACATCAGGTGGCCGCCCTCGGTGAGCACTGACTCGGGATGGAACTGCACACCTTCGACGGGGAGCGTGCGGTGTCGCATCGCCATGATCACCCCGGACGCGGTCCGTCCGGTGACGTCCCAGTCCGCTGGAACGGTCGAGGTGTCCACCGCCAACGAGTGGTACCGCGTAGCGGTGAAGGGGTTCGACAGTCCGGCGAGGACGCCAATACCCTCGTGCTCGACAAGGCTGGTCTTGCCGTGCAAGAGCTCTGGGGCGCGACCGACGGTGGCGCCGTAGGCGACCGCCATTGCTTGCAGCCCAAGACAGACACCGAAGATCGGCAAGCGTCCAGCGAACTCGCGCACCAACGGGACGCACACACCGGCGTCCTCAGGGATCCCTGGGCCGGGGCTCAGGAGCACACCGTCGAAGCTGGCGACCTGGTCGAGGTCGACGGAGTCGTTGCGCAGCACCGTGCACTCCGCACCGAGCTGGGCGAGGTACTGCACCAGGTTGTAGACGAAAGAGTCGTAGTTGTCGACGACGAGGATCCGCGTGCTCACGGCATCCAGCCTAGGCCAGAGGCCCCAGGGCCGTGGGCCGCGGATGACTCGTCGACGGTGACATCGGTGAAGGGCAGCCGCGGCTCCACCCAGGGGAAGACCCACACGAAGAGGACGGCAACCACCGCAACGAAGAGCAACAGCGCCACGACCACACGCACAGGGGTCGGACCGGGCAGGTGGCTCCACAACCAGCCGTACATCAGCCGTCACCTCCAAGCGCCGCTGGACGTCCCTGGCCCTTGGGTAGCTCGTCCACCAGCTTGGCGTGGAAGATCAGCCGCTCGTACGAGTCCCAGCGTGGGTTGCACGTCGTCAACGTCATCAAGCGTCGACGCGGCACAGCATCTGGCTCGTTCGGCACCGGAAGGATGACGCCAACCTGAGTGGGCGCGACGATGTACTCCTTGATCACCTCATACGTGTACCAGGTGGTCCCCGTCTCCACGACGACGTCGTCGCCGGTGTTCACCTGATCAAGGTAGGCGAACGGTTCGCCATTGGTCGCCCGGTGTCCCGCGACCGAGAAGTTGCCGATCTCGCCAGGTAGCGCCGTGGCTGGGTAGTGGCCGACGCCCTGCGCAAGGTCTTCGAGAGTGACCCCCTCGACGATCGGCACCCGGTAATTTTCGCCAAGACGCGGGATCCGCAGCAGCGCGAAGGCCTCACCGTTCTTCAGGGGAAGGTCGAACTCCGGGTCCTCCGGTGACCGCTCCCCCCACCTCTGCTCGAGCTTGTCAGTCTGCGCGTTCGCAGCACGGTCAGCCTGAAGGTTCGTCCACACCAGCTGGTACCCCACGAACAGCAAGACGATGACGCCAGCGGTGATCAGTAGTTCGCCAACGACTCCGACCGTGCGACGGGCCGCGTTCACTCCACCACCTCGGCGTACTGGGCGGCCAGCGGTCCCTCGTAGGCCGGAACAGTGACCGAGTCCGGCTCACTCACGTCGAACCTGAGTCCGAGGAGGTCGGCGTACTGACGGTAGATCGCTACGCGAGGCGACACGTCGAGCGCCCGCTGCATGCGATCAGTAGGCCCCACGGCCGTCACGGTATAGGGCGGCGTGTACACCTGTCCGTGCAGCAGCAACGTGCTTCCGACGCAGCGCACAGCGCTCGTCCCGATGATCCGCTGGTCCATCAGGGCGATCGCCTCTGCGCCGCCGGCCCACAACGCGTTGATGACCGCCTGTACGTCTTGTTCGTGGACGATGTAGTCGTCGCCGTTGTAGCTGTTGGGGACGCCGTCGGCTGGAATGGGTGCATCGGCTAGCTCGACGACGAGCCCAGGACCCTGGACCTCGGAGATCAGTGCCTCGAGTTCAGGGTCGGTCGCCGTCGGGGCCTCAGCCTTTGCCGCGGCGTCGAGCCGACCCTGCAGGTCGGTCACCCTCGCGGTCTCGGCCGCCACGCGGTCCTGCTCGGCGCGAATCAGGTCGACGAGATCGGTGCGCCGCTCGGCTCGCAGGTCGGTCCCGGCAGCCAGCCGCGCCGACGTTGCCAGCAACAGACCGATCAGCAACAGCACGGCGGGCACCAGGACGCGCCACACCAGTGTCGACCTCATAGGGATTACGCTACGGGGCAGAGTGACCTGCCCGGGCACCCCGGGCGTGACCCAAGGAGTGGTGGACGTGCCCAAGTCGCGGTCCCGCAAGAAAGCTGACTACATCCCGCCGCCGGAGCGCACGGACAAGAGCAAGGCCGTCAGCGGTCGGTGGGTCGCTCCCACCATGATCGCGCTGCTCCTCATTGGCTTGACGTGGGTGGTCCTCTATTACGTCGCCGCCAGCAGCATCGGCTTCGTGAGCACCCTCGGCGCCTGGAATATCGCCATCGGTTTCGGCTTCATGTTTGCCGGACTGATGGTCGCCACCCGCTGGAAATAGCGCACTGAATCACAGCCGTGTAAGTACATCCACAGTGGGGATAACCTCTGTGGATGAGCAATAACGTCGTCCTACGCCGAGAGGGCCTGTCAGACCGTGCCAGGGTGCAGGGTCTTTCTCGAGGGAGATCCCGGCTACTACGCGACGCGTGGCTTCGCGCGAGCCGACGAGCACGACTGACCGAGGAGGTTCCGTGCAAGACCGCATCGACGAGGTGACCCGCTGGGTACTTCAGTGGCAGGCGAGCCGGCGCGTTCCTGGCATGGCGTTGGTCATCACCGATCGACACCAGACGCTGCACGTTGAGCTCTCCGGCCTCGCCGATCGAGACGGCATGCGGCCAGTGGACGCTACGCAGCGCTGGCAGATCGGGTCGATCTCCAAGGCGTTCTCCAGCATTGCGGTGCTGCAGCTCCAGAGCCAGGGCAAGCTCTCGGTGGCCGACCGGGTGATCCATCACCTGCCGTGGGCCACTCACCTGAACCCCGGCATCACCTTGCACCACCTGATGTCACACACGGCTGGGCTCCCTGGCGGAAGCGAGTGGACGCCCGACTCGCTGCTCGAATCAGCGATGCAAGGGGCCGTCGGATGCCCGCAGCCTCCCGGAAGCCCGTTCTGGTACTCGAACCCGGGCTACGAGCTGCTCGGCGACGTCATCGAGTCCGTCGCCGGCCGGCCACTCGAGAGCTACCTGGAGGAGTACGTTCTGCGCCCGTTGGGCATGACCCACTCCGCCGCCTCCGTGGTCTCGACCGACCACGGCGTCGACGTCAGGGGCCACCGCCCTCCGCAGGACGACGCTCTGTGGCGCGGGCAGACCGAGCAGACGCCCGATGTGCTCTTCCCCACCTGCACGGCGGACGGTGCCATCGTGGCGACACCGGAAGACATGGGCCACTACCTCCGCTTCCTGCTGGGCCGCGGCGTAGAAGGGGTACTCGGGTCGGACGACTTCGCACACCTCTCCGCCCGCCACGTCCGCGACGACGACGGCTGGTACGGCTACGGCTTGCGAACCCATGAGGCCGGCGGCCAACTCACTCTCGGACACAGCGGCGGGATGGTGGGCATGTTCGCCGACGCCCAGGTCGACCCGGAACGAGGGATCGGTGCCTGCATGTTCGTGAACGGGTACGCCGGCGTCTCAGAGGCGAACATGCACGTGCTGCGACTGCTCGGTGACCTACCGTCCGACGAGCCGAGCTGGCCTCGCCCCGAACAGCTCGACGACGGCAGTGATCATGCCTACCGCGCAGCGGTCGGTCTCTACCGCTCTTACAACCCGTGGGGATCGACGCTGCGGATCCTGCACGCTGACGGAGAGCTGCGCCTGGCCGATCCGGTCACCGGCGGCTTCGAGGTGCTTCACGCAGAGTCGGAGACCCGCTTCCGCCTCGGAAGGGTCGACTCGCCCGACGCGGTCGACCTGGACGTGGTGGTGCAGGGCCGCTTCCAGCGTCTGGTCCTATCCGGATGCGTCTACGGGCGGGCGCGCCGCGATCCCGCTGTCGGACACTGACGCGGCTGCGCCGATGTAGGTGATGCCTTCGATGCAGCTGTTCGGGTTCTGCGTACCGTCCAAACAGCTGTTGATCTGGTCGGTGCGCCACGTCGTGACGGCAACGCACACCACAACTACCGCGAACGACGCCCCGATCGAGACAGCGAGTCGCTGGCGCTGTGGCGCATAGACCATCGCCGCCGTCAGCAGCGTTCCGACGATCAAGCCCCCGAGGTGAGCGCGCCAGTTGATGTTGAGCCCTGGGATGAATCCGATCACTGCATTGATCGCGATCAGGCCGACGATGCCGCCGACGTCAAAGCGCAGCCGCCGCATCAGGACGAAGAGCGCTCCGAAGATTCCGAACACCGCTCCAGATGCACCGACTGATGACTGAAACGGTGAGTCAACCGCATAGGAGAGAACCGAACCGCCGAGAGCGCTCAGCAGGTAGACGGTGAGGTAGCGCCAACGCCCAAGGCGCGGCTCGATGGCACTGCCGACGAACCATAGCGCCAGCATGTTGAAGGCCAGGTGTGTGACGCCGGTGTGCAAGAACGCAGAGGTGACCAGGCGCCACCACTCACCGTCGACTGCAACGGCAAAGCCCTGCATCGCAAACCGCGCGGTCAACCTGTCGTTCGTCACGTACTGCAAGATGAAGAGCGCCACATTCGCGGCCACGAGGATCTTGGTGACCAGCACGGGGTCGCCGTGGATGGCGCCGCCGGCGAGCGTTCGCGTCTGGCGCACGGTCGCCTGGCCTTCGCGGACGCAGTCGGGACACTGAAACCCAACGGACGCGCTGACCATGCAGTCGGGACAGATCGGCCGCTCGCATCGGGTACACCTGATATGGCTCTCGCGGTCAGGGTGCCGATAGCAGGTCGGCGCGCCCTCCGAGAATTGGGCGTCCTCAGCGGGGTGTTCGGTCATGCCGGACGCGTCAGGCGCCGACTCGCTCGATCACGACGGTCTCGATGACCACCGGGTCGACCGGACGGTCCTGGGAGCCGGTCTGAGTTGCGCCGATCGCGTCGACGACGGCGCGCGAGTCTGCGTCAGCCACCTTGCCGAAGATGGTGTGCTTGAAGTTCAGCCAGTCGGTGGCGCCGACGGTGATGAAGAACTGCGAGCCGTTGGTGCCGGGTCCGGAGTTCGCCATGGCGAGAAGGTAGGGCTCGCTGAAGGTGAGCTCGGGGTGGAACTCGTCGCCGAATCGGTAGCCGGGACCGCCGGTCCCGGTGCCGAGTGGGTCGCCGCCCTGGATCATGAAGCCGCTGATCACCCGGTGGAAGGTCGTGCCGTCGTAGAGCTTGTTGCTGCTGGTCTCG
>JANLWJ010000495.1:0-8047 GCA_031364455.1 Actinomycetes bacterium
GCCAGCTCAGCGTCGCCGATCGGCGCCTCTGCGGCGGGCGTGCCCTCCACGGCGTCGCGACCGGCCTCAGTGCCGCCGGCGGTGGTGCCGGTCGAGCCCGAGCGCGGTCCACGGCGAGCAGGTCGGTCATGACGCTGCTGACGCAGGGCGGCCTCCTGGGCCTCCCGCTCCGCGCGGCTCATGACCTTGTCGCCCTTGTAGATCCAGACCTTCACACCGATGCGGCCGAAGGTCGTCTTGGCCTCGTAGAAGCCGTAGTCGATGTCTGCACGGAGCGTGTGCAGCGGCACGCGGCCCTCACGGTAGAACTCCGAACGTGACATCTCGGCGCCGTTGAGCCGGCCCGAGCACTGGATCCGGATGCCCTTGGCACCGGAGCGCATCGAGGTCTGCATCGCCTTGCGCATGGCGCGGCGGAAGGCCACGCGACCTGCGAGCTGCTCGGCCACGCCCTGCGCGACCAGCTGCGCGTCGATCTCGGGGTTCTTGACCTCGAGGATGTTCAGCTGCACCTGCTTGCCCGTGAGCTTCTCGAGGTCGCCGCGGATGCGGTCGGCCTCGGCGCCACGGCGGCCGATGACAATCCCGGGACGGGCAGTGTGGATGTCGACGCGAACGCGGTCACGAGTCCGCTCGATGTCGACCCGACTGATGCCGGCTCGCTCCATGCCCTTGGAGAGCATGCGGCGTATCGCCACATCCTCTTTCACGTAGTCCTTGTAGCCCTTGTCGGCGTACCAACGAGAGGTGTACTCGGAGGTGATGCCGAGTCGGAACCCATGAGGGTTGACCTTCTGACCCACGGTCAGCCCTTCTTTCCAGCGGGCGTCGCGTCTTCCGACACGACGACGGTGATGTGACTGGTGCGCTTACGAATGCGGAAGGCACGGCCCTGAGCGCGTGGACGGAAGCGCTTCAGCGTCGGACCTTCGTCAACGTAGGCCGAGCTGACGACGAGCGTGTCGCCATCGAGCCCGTGGTTGTTCTCGGCGTTGGCGATAGCGCTGGCAAGCACCTTGCCGACGGTCTCGCTCGCCGCCTGCGGGGCGAACCGCAACACGGTCTTTGCCTCAGCGGCCGGCAGGCCGCGGATGAGGTCTACCATGCGTCGCGCCTTCTGCGGCGTGACACGGACGTACCGCGCAGTGCTGCGGGCACTGATTGTCGTAGGCGAAGTAGCCATCAGCGACGCCGACCCTTCCGGTCGTCCTTCTCGTGGCCGCGGAAAGTGCGGGTGGGGGCAAACTCGCCGAGCTTGTGACCGACCATTGCGTCGGTGATGAAGACCGGCACGTGCTTGCGACCGTCGTGGACGGCGATCGTGTGACCGATCATCGACGGGACGATCATTGAGCGTCGGGACCACGTCTTGATGACGTTGCGGGTACCGGCCTCGTTCTGGGCGTCCACCTTTTTGACGAGGTGGTCGTCCACGAAGGGACCCTTCTTCAGACTGCGCGGCATCGCTGGTGGCTCCTAGCGCTTCTTGTTCGACTTGCGGCGGCGGACGATGTACTTGTCACTGGCCTTGCCCTTTTTGCGGGTACGACCTTCAGGCTGACCCCACGGCGAGACCGGGTGACGTCCACCTGAGGTCTTGCCTTCTCCGCCACCATGCGGGTGGTCGACGGGGTTCATGGCCACACCGCGAACGGTGGGACGCTTGCCCTTCCAGCGCATGCGTCCGGCCTTGCCCCAGTTGATGTTCGACTGCTCGGCGTTACCCACCTCACCGACCGTGGCGCGAGCGCGGACATCGACGTTGCGGATCTCACCAGACGGTAGACGCAGCTGAGCGTAGGGACCGTCCTTAGCGACCAGCTGGATGCTCGAGCCAGCCGACCTGGCCAGCTTTGCACCGCCACCCGGGCGGAGCTCAACTGCGTGGATCACAGTTCCCACGGGGATGTTGCGAAGAGGAAGCGAGTTGCCCGGTTTGATGTCGGCACTCGCACCGTTCTCGACGGTGTCGCCCTGCTTCAGTTTGTTCGGCGCCAGAATGTAGCGCTTCTCGCCATCAACGTAGTGAAGCAAAGCAATGCGTGCGGTGCGGTTGGGGTCGTACTCGATGTGCGCGACCTTGGCCGGCACGCCGTCCTTGTCTGCCCGACGGAAGTCGATGACGCGGTAGGCACGCTTGTGACCGCCACCCTGGTGACGCGTGGTGATCCGACCCGAGGCGTTGCGGCCACCCTTCTTAGGGAGCGGGCGCACCAGTGACTTCTCCGGCTCGGAGCGGGTGACCTCGACGAAGTCGGCCACGCTCGAGCCGCGACGGCCCGGCGTTGTCGGCTTGTACTTACGGATTCCCATGGCTCTTAACAGTCCTTAGTTAGCTCTCGCCGGTCAGGAGACCGGACCGCCGAAGATGTCGATGCGGTCGCCCGGGGCGACACTGACGATGGCTCGCTTGGTGTCCTTACGCTTACCCCACCCGGTGCGGGTGCGACGGCGCTTGCCCTGACGGTTGAGGGTGTTGACGCTGGTGACAGTGACCCCGAATACCTTCTCGACCGCGATCTTGATCTCGGTCTTGTTGACGTCGGGGTGCACCTCGAAGGTGTACTTGTTCTCGTCGAGGAGTCCGTAGCTCTTCTCCGAGATCACCGGCTTGATCAGGATTTCGCGGGGGTCCTTTTGGACAGCAGCGGCGGTCATGCCGAGGCCTCCTGGTCAGCAATGGCGGCCTCGGTCGACGTGGCGACCGCCTTGGTCGACTTGCCACGCACCGGACCCGCGAGCAGCGCGTCGAGCGCCGCCTGGGTGAACACCACGTCATCGCTGACGAGGACGTCGTAGGTGTTGAGCTGGTCGGAGGTGACGATGTGCACGTTGGTCAGGTTTCGCAGGCTCAGCCAGGCGGTGTCGTTGCCCCGCTCGAGGACAACCAGGACGTGCCGACGCTCGGAGAACTGAGCGACCGTTGCGGCCGCGGCTTTGGTCGAGGGAGTGTCGCCATCGACGATCGCGGTAACGACGTGGACACGGCCGTTGGCAAGCCGGTCGGAGAGTGCACCGCGAAGAGCTGCTGCCTTCATCTTCTTAGGCGTGCGCTGCTCATAGCTGCGCGGCTGCGGGCCGTGGACCACTCCACCACCGACGAACTGCGGGGCGCGGATCGAACCCTGGCGGGCACGCCCGGTCCCCTTCTGGCGGTAAGGCTTGCGGCCACCGCCGGCCACCTCGGCACGCGTCTTGGTCGATGCGGTGCCTTGCCGGGCTGCGGCGAGCTGACCGACCACGACCTGGTGGATCAGCGGAATGTTGACCTGGACCTCGAAGATTTCGGCCGGCAGCTCAGCTGTCCCGCTTTTCGTACCGTCAGGGGTCATGACGTCGACGGTGCTCACTGGATGACTCCCTTCGCTGCGCTCTTGACGAAGACGAGGCTGCCGACGGAGCCGGGGATGGCACCCTTGATCAGGAGTAAGCCCTTCTCAGTGTCGACAGCGTGCACAGTGAGGTTCTGCAAGGTCACCGATTCGCCACCCATGCGTCCAGACATCTTCAAGCCCTTAAAGACACGGCTCGGAGTTGATCCGGCGCCGATCGATCCGGGCTTGCGGTGGTTACGGTGCGAGCCGTGGCTGGCGCTGACGCCCTTGAAGTTGTGGCGCTTCATGGTTCCGGCGAAGCCCTTGCCCTTGGACGTGCCGGCGACGTCGACCATCTGGCCGGCCTCAAACACGTCTGGGCCGAGCTCTTGCCCGAGCGTGTACTCCGACGCGTCGTCGGTGCGAAGCTCGACGAGGTGGCGGCGCGGAGTGACGCCTGCCTTGGCGTAGTGCCCAGCCTGTGGCTTGTTCACCTTGCGGGGGTCGATCGGACCGAAGCCGAGCTGGACGGCTGAGTAGCCGTCGTTGTCGGCCGAGCGCACCTGCGTCACTACGCATGGACCCGCCTTGACGACGGTGACTGGAACGATCTTGTTGTTCTCGTCCCACACCTGGGTCATCCCGAGCTTCTCGCCCACGATTCCCTTCACGTTCTTACCCATTGCCCGCGTCCCTCTAGAGCTTGATCTCGATGTCGACGCCGGCCGGAAGGTCGAGTCGCATGAGCGAGTCGACGGTCTTCGGGGTCGGGTCGAGGATGTCGATGAGCCGCTTGTGCGTACGCATCTCGAAGTGCTCGCGGCTGTCCTTGTACTTGTGCGGCGACCGGATGACGACGAAGACATTCTTCTCCGTCGGCAACGGCACGGGGCCGGCGACCTTCGCACCCGTGCGGGTGGCCGTCTCAACGATCTTCCGAGCCGATGAGTCGATGACCTCGTGGTCATACGCCTTCAGCCGGATGCGGATCTTCTGTCCCGCCATGTCGTTTCCCGAAATCCTTCTCTTCGAAAGTGCCGTTGGTGGCTGCCGGTAAGCCCCGCAGCTGTGCTGCGAGCCTCGTGGCTCCGACCCCCGCGGTCGGGTGTGTCGCGATTGCGCACACAGACGTCCTCTAGCGATTGCGCCAAAGAGACGGGGTTCGAAGCCCGGCTGGTGCCGGGCGCCGGACAGGGACGTCGGGTCATGGTCGGTCTTACGACCAACGCATTTCGAACCTGAGCCCCTGCCCAAGCAACCTGGACAGTATGCCCCATGAGGGGCGGATTACCGAAATCGTGCCTTACTTGTTGATCTTGGTCACACGACCAGCGCCAACGGTACGGCCACCCTCACGAATGGCGAACCGCAGACCCTCGTCCATCGCGATGGGCTGGATCAGCTCAACTGACATCTCGGTGTTGTCGCCAGGCATGACCATCTCGGTGCCCTCTGGGAGGGTCACCACGCCGGTGACGTCCGTGGTGCGGAAGTAGAACTGCGGACGGTAGTTGTTGAAGAACGGCGTGTGCCGGCCACCTTCATCCTTCGAGAGGATGTAGACGTTCGCCTCGAAGTTGGTGTGCGGGGTGGTGGTGCCCGGCTTGACGACAACCTGGCCGCGCTCGACGTCCTCGCGCTTGATGCCACGAATGAGCAGACCGACGTTCTCACCGGCCTGGCCCTCGTCGAGGAGCTTGCGGAACATCTCGATGCCGGTGACCGTGGTCTTGGTGCTCTCCGGCTTGATGCCGACGATCTCGACGTCCTCGTTGACCTTGACGATGCCACGCTCGATACGACCGGTGACGACCGTGCCACGACCGGTGATCGTGAAGACGTCCTCGACGGGCATGAGGAAGGGCTTCTGGGTCTCGCGCTCGGGGGTAGGGATCGCGGTGTCGACAGCGTCCATGAGCTCGACGATCTTCTCGCCCCACTCGGCGTCGCCCTCAAGCGCCTTCAGCGCAGAGAGTCGAACGATCGGAATGTCGTCGCCGGGGTACTCGTACTCGCTGAGCAGCTCGCGGACCTCAAGCTCGACGAGCTCGAGGATCTCCTCGTCGTCGACCATGTCGGCCTTGTTGAGCGCCACAACGATCGAGGGAACACCCACCTGGCGGGCCAAGAGGACGTGCTCCTTGGTCTGCGGCATGGGGCCGTCGGTCGCAGCGACCACCAGGATTGCGCCATCCATCTGCGCAGCACCAGTGATCATGTTCTTGATGTAGTCGGCGTGCCCAGGGCAGTCGACGTGCGCGTAGTGACGCGCCTCGGTCTGGTACTCGACGTGCGCGATGGAGATCGTGATACCGCGCTCGCGCTCCTCAGGAGCCTTGTCGATCTGGTCGAACGCCGAGGCCTCGTTGAGGGTCGGGTACTTGTCGTGCAGCACCTTGGTAATCGCCGCGGTCAGAGTCGTCTTACCGTGGTCGATGTGGCCAATGGTGCCGATGTTGACGTGCGGTTTGGTCCGCTCGAACTTGGCCTTCGCCACTGGAGTCCTCCTCTGGACTGATTTCTCTTACGTCGTTCGACGTAGATCTTTCCATGGTCGTAAATCTAATGAACTACTCGCCTCGCGCCTTAGCGATGATCTCCGTCGCCACGTTGTTCGGAACCTGGGCGTAGGAGTCGAACTGCATCGAGTACGACGCGCGACCTTGGGTCTTGCTTCGAAGGTCGCCCACGTACCCGAACATCTCCGACAGCGGAACCGTCGCCGTGACGATGCGCGATCCTGAGCGCTCGTCCATCGACAGGATATGACCACGGCGGGAGTTGAGGTCGCCGATGACGTCACCCATGAAGTCCTCAGGGGTGATCACCTCGACGGACATCATCGGCTCAAGGAGCACCGGCTTGGCGCGCTTGGCGCCTTCCTTGAACGCCATCGAACCGGCGATCTTGAACGCAAGCTCTGAGGAGTCGACGTCGTGGTAGGCCCCATCCTTCAGCGTCACCTTGACACCGACCATGGGGTAGCCGGCGAGGACGCCGTACTCCATGGCCTCCTGGGCACCGGCGTCGACGCTGGGGATGTACTCGCGGGGGATGCGGCCACCGGAGATCTTGTTCTCGAACTCGTAGCCAGCCTCTTCGCCGGCGCCGAGGGGCTCCATGCTGATCTGCACCTTGGCGAACTGGCCAGAACCACCGGTCTGCTTCTTGTGCGTGTAGTCGATCCGGTCGACAACTGCGGTGATGGTCTCGCGGTAGGCGACCTGCGGGCGGCCGACGTTGGCCTCGACGCGGAACTCGCGCTTCATGCGGTCGACCAGGACCTCAAGGTGCAGTTCGCCCATGCCGGCGATGATCGTCTGGCCGGTCTCTTCATCCGAGCGCACCTGGAAGGTGGGGTCTTCCTCGGCGAGCCGCTGGATGGCAGTACCCAGTCGCTCCTGGTCAGCCTTGCTCTTCGGCTCGATGGCGACGGAGATGACCGGGGCCGGGAAGGTCATCGACTCGAGGATGACCGGCTTGGCGATGTCACAGAGCGTGTCACCGGTGGTGGTGTCCTTCAGCCCCATCACCGCAACGATCATGCCGGCGACCGCATTCGGCTTCTCTTCCCGCTTGTTGGCGTGCATCTGGAAGATCTTGCCGATCCGCTCCTTGCGACCCTTGGTCGAGTTGAGTACAGAGGTACCTGTCTCGAGGGTGCCGGAGTAAAGGCGGATGTAGGTGAGCTTGCCCAGGTGCGGGTCGCTCATGATCTTGAAGGCAAGGGCTGAGAAGGGCTCGTCCTCGGTGGGCTGACGCTCGATCTCGATTGTCTCGTCCTTGACGTCGTGACCGGTGATCGCGTCGACGTCGAGCGGGCTCGGCAGGTAGCGGACCACGGCGTCGAGCATGGGCTGGACGCCCTTGTTCTTGAACGCCGATCCGGCCAGCACCGGGGTGAGCTTGGCGGCGAGAGTGGCGCGGCGGATCGCGGCGATGAGCTGCTCCTCGGTGGGCGCAGTGCCCGCCAGGTAGAGCTCCATCATCTCGTCGTCAGCCTCGGAGATGGTCTCGATCAGACGGTCACGCCAGTCGCGGGCCGCCTCGGTGTGGGTCGAGGGGATCTCCTCGATGTTGTACATCTCGCCCTTTTCGGCCTCTGGCGGCCAGACGAGGGCCTTCATGGCGACCAAGTCGACGAGTCCGCGAAAGTCAGCCTCTGCCCCGATCGGAATCTGCAGAACGAGCGGGACGGCGGCAAGACGGTTCTCGATCATGTCGACGCAGCGGTGGAACTCTGCGCCGGTGCGGTCGAGCTTGTTGACGAAGCAGATGCGGGGAACGCTGTAGCGGTCGGCCTGACGCCAGACGGTCTCGCTCTGCGGCTCGACGCCCGCGACACCGTCGAAGACAGCAACGGCGCCGTCGAGCACGCGCAGCGAGCGCTCGACCTCGACGGTGAAGTCGACGTGCCCTGGGGTGTCGATGATGTTGATGAGGTGGCCGTCCCACTCGCAGGTGGTCGCGGCCGAGGTGATGGTGATGCCACGCTCTTGCTCCTGGGGCATCCAGTCCATCGTTGCCGCGCCCTCGTGGACCTCACCGATCTTGTAGTTGATGCCGGTGTAGTAAAGGATCCGCTCGGTCGTGGTGGTCTTGCCCGCGTCGATGTGGGCCATGATCCCGATGTTGCGGACCTTGGCCAGGTCGATGATGGCGGTGTCGAGTGCCACTGCTAGCTCAGTCTTCTCTCGTCGTCTCGTCGTCGGTGGAGCCGGATGGGTGCGGGC
>JANLWJ010000503.1:0-8092 GCA_031364455.1 Actinomycetes bacterium
GCCTACGCGTGGATGGACTACCTGCTGCAGCCTGAGGTGTCACTCCGCGAGCTGGAGTACATCGGTTACAACACCGGTGTCAAGGATATCCAGCCGGCGGCGGAGGCGGCCGGGCTCGAGCGTCTGGACATCGTCTTCTTCAGCGAAGAGCAGGTGGCGATGATGGAGCCAGGCAGCGTCAACGATGCCCAGGCGCGACGCGTCGAGATCTACAACAAGTTCAAAGCGGCGGCGGGCAGCTGACGTTGCCGGAGCACCAGGTGATGGAGACTGCAGACACCGGTTCTGCAGCTCCCGAGAGCCGGACGCCACGGCGTCGGTGGCGGGCGCCCAAATACTCGATGGCGGTTCCGGCCTGGGCGTGGTTCTTGCTCTTCTTCCTGGTTCCCGTTGGGCTGATCCTCTGGTACAGCTTCGGCCAGCAGGTAGACGCTTTCACCCAGAAGCCCGACACGAGTAGCCCAAACTTCGACAACTACGTCGTGGCATTCGAGCCGGCCTACTTCCCCACCTTTATCCGGACGCTGAGGATTTCGGTGATCGGTACGTTCATCTGCCTGCTGATCTCGGTGCCGTTCGCGTACTGGTTGGCGACAAAGGTGAACCCCCGCTACCGGGGCCTGCTGCTCGGGCTCGTCCTGGTGCCCTTCTGGACTAACTTCCTTGTCCGTACGATCGGCTGGCAGATCATCCTCGCCCCAAACGGCATCGTGTCGGAGACGATGCAGGACATCGGGCTGCTCGGCGCACCGCTCGACGTGCTCTACACCCAGAAGGGTGTCCAGCTCGGTGTCGTCTACAACTACTTGCCATTGATGATTCTGCCGCTGTTCGTTGCATTCGACCGGATGGACCCTGCCCTGCGCGAGGCGAGCCGAGACCTCGGGGCCGGTCGCCTGAAGACCTTCCTGCAGGTGTCAATGCCGTTGGCCATGCCCGGCGCGGTGGCTGGGATGCTCTTGGTCTTCATCCCCCTCATGGGCGACTACATCACCCCGTCGCTGCTCGGTGGGGCCGATGGGTCGATGGCCGGCGTCCTGGTCGCCAACCAGTTCCTGGCCAGCTTCAACTGGTCACTCGGCTCGGCCATGGCGGTGCTGATGATCCTGTTCATCATGGCTGCACTGATCATCTTTGCCGCCATCGGACTTCTGCTGCGTTGGTTCGTCCGTTCCAGACGTCGCGTCGCGCTACCAGGTGGTGTGGCATGAGTACGACTGCCACCCGAAGTCAGAAGAGGGACCCTGCGTCCATCGGGCTGGCGATCTGGGGCGTGCTGGTCTTCATCTTCCTCTTCATCCCCATCGTCTGGATCCTCATCTTCTCGTTCAACACCGGACGACTGCTGACCACCTGGAACGGCTTTGGGTTCGAGGGATACCAGGCGTTCTGGGAGAACCCAGTGCCGCGCGACGCCATCCAGGTGTCGGTCATCGTTGCGCTCATTACCGCTGTTCTTGCCACCGCCCTGGGGTCGGCGGCCGGGGTTGCGCTCGCCAGACGCCACGGACGCTGGGTGCCCTTCTTCCTGTTCTTCGTGGCCCTGGTACTGGTGACCCCGGAGATCATCGACGCCATCGCACTTCTGCCCTGGTACGTGTCGCTCAGCAAGGACATGGGGCTCACCTTCTTCGACAACGGCTACGTGCGTCTGGTCGCCAGCCACACCGTGTTCAGCGCTGCTGTGGTGGCGCTGATCGTGCGTGCCAGGCTTTCTGGTATCGACGAGTCGCTGGAGGAAGCGGCTGCCGACCTGTATGCCAGTCCGTGGCACAGGTTCAGCCAGATCACCCTCCCGCTGATGCTTCCCGCCGTGCTGGCCGGCGCCCTGCTGGCCTTCACACTCAGTCTCGACAACACGGTCATCTCGTCGTTCGTCGCGCCGCAGGGGGTCACTCCATGGCCGGTCTATGTCCTGTCGGCAGTGCGAGCCGAGTTGAGACCGGAGATCGCGGCGCTGTCGACAGTGATGTTCCTGCTGACATTGGTCGCGATCGGCTTGGTCGCCGTCGTGCTCAAGCGTGGCGGCGACTCGGCGACGGATGTGGCGGGGACGATGACGGGGACGAACTGACGGTCAGAGGAAGTAGAGCCGGCTCAAGCTGACTGACTCGACCGGCTCGGCCCTTAGTTCGGCGCCGTCGAAAGTCACCCGCTCGCCGCGGACGTCTACTTCTGTCTTGCCGATGGTGTCGTTGCTGATCATCTGGGCCAGGCCGATACCCCGGCAGTCGCGGACGGGCAGAGCCCTGCGTCGCAGCCCGAGCGAATCCACATCGCACGCCTGACTGACGAAGGCGAGCGAGAGGTCGGCAGCGGTGGCGCCGTGGCCGCCGAACTGCGGGCCGAAGACGAGGGGCTCAGCGCGGTCGACGGTGGCGTTCGGGTCGCCGGTCAGCCCCCACGCAGGGAACCCGGCTTTGAGGACGAGGTTCGGCTTGGCCCCGAAGAAGGCCGGCTCCCACAGGACGATGTCGGCCAGCTTTCCGATCTCGAGAGAGCCGAGCTCATGTGAGAACCCGTGCGCGATAGCCGGGTTGATGGTCAGCTTGGCCAGGTAGCGCAGCACCCGGGCGTTGTCAGCGTGACCGTCGTCGCTGCCCTCCAGAGGGCCTCTCGCCCGCTTGTTCTGCGCCGCCATGGCGAAGGTCCGCTTCACCGTCTCGCCCGCCCGCCCCATGCCTTGAGCATCCGATGACGTGATGGGGATGACTCCGAGGTCGTGGAGCACGTTCTCGGCAGCCATGGTGGCCCCACGGATCCGGTCGGACGCCATCTGCAGGTCGCCGGGGAGGTCGGGCTTGAGCCCGTGGCTGGCGATGATCATGTCAAGGTGCTCGTGGATGGCGTCTCTGCCGTAGGGGAGCGTCGGGTTCGTCGACGAGCCGATGACGTTCGCGACCCCCGCGAGCTGCAGCACGTTGGGGACGTGGCCGCCACCGCACCCTTCGACATGGAACGCATGGATGGTGCGTCCGTCGAGGACGCTCAGCGTGTCTTCCACCGAGAGGCTCTCGTTGAGACCGTCTGTGTGCAGTGCCACCTGGACGTCGTACTCCTCTGCCACGCGGAGCGCCGTGTCCAAGGCGCGAGCGTGCGCTCCGGTGTCCTCGTGCACCTTGAATCCGCAGACGCCGCCCTGCTCGAGGGCTTCGCGCAGCGGGGCGTCCCCTGATGACGAACCGCGGCCGAGGAAGCCGATGTTGACCGGCCACTCGTCGAAGGCGGCGAAGGCCTTGCGTAGCCCCCAGGGGGAGTTGACGCCGACACCCCACACCGGGCCAAACTCCTGGCCGAGGATCGTGGTGACGCCGGATGAAAGTGCGGCCTCCATGATGCGCGGTGACATCAGGTGCACATGGGTGTCGATGGCGCCAGGGGTGGCGATCATCCCCTCACCGCTGATGATCGCGGTGCTGTTGCCGACGACGACGTCGACACCCTCGAGTGTGTGCGGGTTGCCCGCGCGACCGATGCCGCTGATCCGTCCCTCGCGGATGCCGATCGAGACCTTGCGGATGCCGAGCACCGGGTCGAGCATCAAGACGTTGGAGACCACGACGTCGCACGACTCGGAGGTGGGAACGGCCTGCAGGTGGATTCCGTCGCGAGCGGTCTTCCCGAACCCCATCAGGAACTCGTCGCCGTGCTTCTGCGAGTCACTCTCTACCTCAACGATCAGGCCGGTGTCACCGAGCTGGACCCGGTCTCCGGTCGTCGCGCCGTAGACCGCGATGTAGTCGTGGGACTTCATGCTCGCGCTCCGTTCCCCGCGTTGCCGGTATCGAGGTAGCCGGTGGCGCGCGCCTTGGCTAGCGCTGAGTCCTTGGCGCCCGGAGCATCGAGCGGACCGTCAACGAGCCCTGCGAAGCCGATGATGACCCGTTCGCCGCCAATCGGCGCGAGCCCAACGGTGACGGTGGTCTGTGGGTCGAATCGGATCGCCTCGCCGGCGTCGATCGCCAGCCGCATGCCGTAGGCCGATCCGCGGTCGAACTCCAGACGCGGGTTGGACTCGAAGAAGTGGAAGTGCGAGGTGACGCTGATCGGGACTAGGGAGGTGTTGCGCACGGGAAGCTCCAGCGATGCCGGGGTTGCGGCATCGACGTCCTCGTTGGCCGGGTGCACCGACCCAGGGATGGAGTCGCCGTGAGCGGGGCCAAGGGGGTCAGGCACCACAACGAGCCGGCTGCCGTCGTCGAAGACCGCTTCGACCCATACCTCGGGCACCAAGGCGGCCACTCCGGGCAGGACGTCGTCCGGTTCAAGGACGTTGCAGGCCGCGTCGACGGCGTCGCGCAGCCGACTGCCGTCGCGGGCCGCCTCGATCACCGTGTCGGCGATGATGGCCGTGGCTTCGGGGGCGTTGAGCTGCAGGCCCCTGGCCTTTCGGGCGCGGGCGAGCTCGGCGGCGGCAAAGACCAGCAGGCGGTCTCGCTCGGTTGGGGTCAGGCGCATACCCCCGATCCAACACCTTTGGGGTAACTTTCACGGGCCACGGGTGTCACGAATGGCCCCCAAGGTGTTTTTGGGGCGGTAGCTCAGTCGGTCAGAGCAGCGGACTCATAATCCGTCGGTCGTGGGTTCGAGCCCCACCCGCCCCACGAGATCGATGCATTGCCCCGCCTCATGGGAGACGATTGCGATGTCTACTCATACGGGAACAGTCGCCGGCCGGTGCCTTCCCGAAGGCCATTCGCCTCAGGGTTGCGCTCCGTTCAAGCGCACGAGGACACTGACCTCGTGCGGATGTGCTCAAGTTGCGGCGAGTCGAATCTCGACCGTGCACGATTCTGCCTCGCTTGTGGGTCACCACTCCAGGACGGGGTCCCAGATCGCCGTCCCGTGACCGCGCTGTTCTGTGATCTCGTCGCATCTACTGAGCTGGCCGAACGCCTGGACGCCGAGGTGCTGCATCGTGTCCTCGATCGGTACCACGAACTGATGCGCAAAGGGATAGAACGGCACGGCGGAGTGGTTGAGAAGTTCATTGGTGACGCCGTTGTCGGCATATTTGGAGTCCCCGAGGTGCACGAGGACGATGCGCTCCGCGCCGTACGTGCCGCACTCGAGATGTGCGACTCGCTTCCTGCCCTGTGCGATGAACTCGATCTCGACCTTCGAATCCGCATTGGCATCCAAACCGGCGAGGCTGTCACCGACATCGCATCCGCGATCCGGGGCGGAACCGGCGGGGACACATTCAACACCGCCGCACGCCTGCAGACATTGGCACCAACAGGGGGCGTGGTGGTGGGAGACGCGACCGGCGATCTGGTGGGTCGCGTCGTGGAGCTGGAGCCGCTGGAACCCTTGTCGTTGAAGGGCAAAAAAGAACCGATGGCGGCCTGGGTCGTCATGGGCTTGTCTACTCAGCTGAGGACTGCGGACGCACCGATTGTCGGTCGGCGACGCGAACTCGCACTGCTCGATGCCGCCTTCGAGGAGGCCAATTCGGCACGCGCGCCGGTGCTCGTGACGCTCCTTGCTCCGCCCGGTGTGGGCAAGTCGCGTCTTGGCGAGGAGATCAAGGAGTTGCTTGCCGAACGGGCTACGGTCCTCGTCGCACAGACTCCGTCCTACGGTGACGGCATCACGTTCGCGCCACTGGTCGACCTCCTTGCCGATGCGGCCGGAACTTCGATTGACGATGCGGCTCTGATCATTGCACGGCTTCGGGAAAAACTGGCGACGGAACCGGATGGAGTCGCCGTTGGAGACCGACTCGCACACGTCCTCGGAGTCGAGGGCACCGCGTCCGGCGATACCGGTTGGGCGCTCGGACGGCTCCTTGAGTCTTTTGCACGTGAACGTCCGATCGTCGCAATCCTCGACGACGTCCATTGGGCGGAGCCGCCCATGCTCGATCTGGTGGAGGCGGTCACTGAACGAACACACGCACCGCTTCTCTTGCTGTGCCTTGCTCGTCCAGAACTTCTGGAAACTCGGCCGACCTGGGGGGGTGGCCGGCACCGCGTCATCACCATGACCTTGTCGCCGCTGTCGGAAGATGAGTCGCGCACGCTCGCCCGCCGCCTGCTCGGCGTTGATGCGCCTGACGAACTTGTCGATGCCGTGATCGAGCGTAGTGAGGGAAACCCACTCTTCCTCGAACAGGTGGTCGCTCGGCTATCGGACGAGGGACTCGTCTCGGCTGGCGGCTGGACCGGGGGATCTAGTGCTGACCTAGACGTGCCGCCCACGATCCATGCGCTGCTTGCCTCCCGGCTTGACCGGCTCGATGACGCGACACGCTCGATGCTGGCGATTGCGGCCGTCGACGGACGGCGCTTCTCTGTGGCGACTGTTGCGTTCCTTGCAGATCGATCCGAAGTTGACATTCGTGCGTCGCTCGAGCCGCTGGAGCCACGGGGATTCGTGGAACAAGAAGACGGGTCTAGTCAGCGGTGGCGCTTCGCTCACGCGCTCATCCGTGACGCCGCATACCAGCGCATGCCCAAGGAGCGACGGGCCGAACTCCACGAGAACTTGGCCGCTCGCCTGGCATCAAGCGGCGCCGACGATGAGGCGATCGCTCGACATCTTCAGCAATCGATTGCCTTCCGACGGGAGGTGCTTCTCGATGAGGAACACACGACCGAGTTGGCACGTGCTGCCGGTGAGCGTTTTGCCGCCGCGGGAGAAGGCGCATACGACCGGTTGGATTCGGCCAGTGCCGCAACCCTCCTCGAGCGGGCAGTCACCTTCTTGCCAGAGGATGCCGCCGAGCGATTTCGGATTCTTCCTCACCTAGGTGTGGCGTTGATGGAGATCGGACGTGCGCATGACGCAGAGGCCTTGCTTGCCGACGCGATCGACGTCGCACGAGAGCGGGGCGCAGAGCTAGATGCGCTACGAGCACATGTGCAACTCGTGGTGGCGAGAGGTGTCTATCGGGCCACCACAGCCGTCGAGATCGAGACGCAGATGACCCAGCTTGAGGGGCTGCGAATCCCGCTGCGGCGGCACGGTCACCGCGGGGCCCTCGCCGAGTTTTGGGTGGCGCTTGGCTACCTCGAGTTCATGCGCGGAAACCCTGCGGCGATGTTCAAGGCAAACCTGCAAGCCATGGAGGACGCGGCTGCGGCAGGATGGCCGCGCGAGGAGATGCAGGCGGCAAGCGACATCATCGAGGCGGCCACGCTGGGTCCGATGACTTTCGACGAGATTCGCGCCTTCGGTAATGAGTTGAGGGCAACCGACGATCCCATTCGCGTATCGACCGGCCTGGCGGCCATCCTCGCCGCTGACGTGGCGCAAGGTATCGATCCCGCGGAGGCCGAACAAACCTGGCAGGAGTTCACGGGTGGCCATGGGCTGGTGTGGCTTGAGAGTGCCCACAGCGCACACATAGCCGCGCTTGAGTTGGAGTCGGGTGCTTTGGAGAGCGCTGAGCGGCGTATCTTGCGCGCCCGGCAAACGGCGGCGGCGATGGGCGACATCTGGTACACCAACATGATGGAGCCGATCCTTGCGTTCACGATGGAAGCGCAGGGACGCACGCACGAGTTCTTGCGGATCGCGGATCGGTATGAGTCACACATGTCCGTGTTCGATCTCGTGGCTCGCGTCCACAGACACCGGCTACGGTCGCGGGCCTTCTTGCGTCGCGGGGCTCTTGACGATGCGGAGGCCTCTGCTCGGGAGGCGTTCAAGCTCGTCGAGTCTTCCGGTCTAGTGCCCACGAAGGCGGAGGCGCTGGTCGAGCTTTCGACGGTGCTTTCTGCGAGAGGGTTCGCTTCGGAGGCGACGTCGTACCGAGACGCCGCTGTCGAGACATACCGAAGGAAGGGCAACATCACGGCCATCGCGGCGCTGACGCGCGGCACGAAGATGACCAGCGAAGAAGAGACAGCTGGAGCTCCCCAAGTGGTCGAAGGTCCGAGGGAGTAGGTGACGGCTACGTCCGTGGAGCCTTCAACGGAGAAGGGGCCGTACGCTTCGCAGGTTCAGGCGTTGGCCATCTGCGCCCACGACGGCTCGACCGCCGGGGCAGCCAGGTCGCGCCCGACCATGGCCCGCGCAAACAGGTAGTTGTTGCGTGCGGGCTCGCTCATGCCGTCCATGTCGACGCGGCCCTGGGCATCGCAAG
>JANLWJ010000512.1:0-7423 GCA_031364455.1 Actinomycetes bacterium
TACCTGGACCCGCCGTACAACCAGCACCGCTACTTCACGAACTACCACGTGTGGGAGACCTTGGTGCGATGGGACGAGCCCGATCACTATGGGATCGCCTGCAAGCGCGTCGATGCACGTGACGAGGCAACTAAGAGCATCTTCAACCGTAAGCGCGAGATGCCCGATGCACTGCGTTCGGTCATCGTCGGAACGCAAGCCGACGTCGTAGTCGTCAGCTACAACGACGAGTCATGGGTGACCCCTGAGCAGCTGATGACCTGGCTCGGCGAGGCGGGCCACGAGGACGTTCGTCTGCTGGCCTACGACAGCAAGAGATACGTCGGGGCACAGATCGGGATTCACAACCCGTCGGGCCACAAGGTCGGCACCGTGAAGCGGCTGCGCAACACCGAGTACCTGGTCATCGCCGGCGATAGTGGCCGGGTTGATGCGGCAGTCGCCGCGGCCGAGCACCCGCTGCTCAAGGTATGACCGCGGTACGGGCAGTGGCCGATGCCGACACGTCGGCGGCACCAGAGGCTCCGGCCGTCACGGTGCTCGCCACCGGAAGATCAAGTCGTGTTGCCAGCACCACCGACACGGTCGTTGCCGACGTCGAGATGCTCACCTCGAGCTTCCCGGTGAGCAGACCAGCATCAGCCAGGTAGTCGCGAACGGCCTGCTCGGCCGCCTCTTGGTCGAGGGGAACGGGTCCGCTGGCCGGCAGTCCATCGCGGTAGACCGACTCCTCATCCACCGCCTGCGCACCAGCAAGTGCGGCCCCGTCAGCAGCGGCAACGAGTTCGCGGCGCTCCAGGTACAGGGCGCTGATGTCGGTCACGACCGCCACGAACAATGCCGCAACAACGACGAGGCCAAGGATCAGCAGCAAGACGGTGCCCTCGTCGCTGCGTACGTCGACCCTTCGAGGAGGTGCGCTCACGGGCGGACTTCGCTGTACTCGTCGACGGTCTGGGTGTGGGAGGCCGTGATGGGAATGCTCGCGAGGTCGGTCGACGCGAACTCAGGGAGAAATGGAAGCTTCACCGTGGTTCGGTAGCTGAACTTCACCGTCGCTCCCGGGGTCAGGCAAGGGGTAGTCGAACAGGAGATAGTCAGGTCTGCGGGATCGAGTGCGATTCCGTGGTCGGCCAAGCTGATCGCGGCGGCAGCTCTGGCTCGCTGCTCCCCCTCCGCGGTGGAGGGTGCCCGGACGAACACCCGAGCCGCCTCTCGTGTTGCGGCACTCGCGCCGTACGCGGCGCGCTGCACGTCGAAGACCGCGAGAACCAGGTAGCAAAGTGGCACGGCCAACGTCACGGCAAGGACGATGAACTCGACCATGGCGGCTCCTTCGTCATCGCCGCGATTCACGACTCCTCCATCGCGTGGCCGGTGACACGTAGCGCCCCGGAGGGGCCGAGCCACCCGAAGACAGGCAGGTCTGCCTGCACTTCCACCTCGACAGTGGGGACGCCGCCGACTACTGCGTACCGGGCGGAGACCTGGTCGGCGTAGGAGTCGGGCAGGCTCTGCCGGATCAGGACGCGAGTGTGCTCGGCGCCGTCCTCGGGGTATCGGTCGGCAGCCGCAGCAAACCGAGCCCCTTCTCCCGCGGCTGAGATCAAAGTGTTCCTGATGTGCAGCGCCATCCCGAGTTGCACCACGGCCAGGAGTAGGACGACGACGAGGATCGACACCAGTACGAACTCGACGACAGCCGAGCCTGCGTCCTGGCCATCACGGACCCGTGACACGACCCAGCGCCGAGGTGAAGAGGGAGCGCAGCTGGTCGTCTGCAACCAGCCACAAGGCTGTGACCAGCCCCGCTGTCATCACCGTCACCAACACCCAGCCAGGCACATCTCCGCGGTCAGCGTGCATTCGTTGAAGGAGTCGCTTGAGCGCGCCCCTCGTCTTGTGGTGCATGAACCCTCCCATTGTTGACACTGTCAGGAACCTAGAGAAAGCCCGTAGAAACCGGGAAAGAGGACGAAGAGCACCGAGAGAGGAAGGACCAAAAAGACAACGGGAATCATCATTCCGATCTCCTTGCGCCCGCCGGCCTCGATTAGGGCTCGGCGAGAGGCCTCACGTGCATCGGCCGCCTGCGCCGCCAACACATCCGCGAGTGGGGTGCCCCGCTCCACCGCAACAACCACCGCATCGACGAAACGAGTCACTTCGTTCAGATCGCTGCGCGAGGCCAGGCGTTGCAGCGAAGGCACCAGTGGCAGCCCGACGCGAGTGTCATCAAGGACTCGAGCGATCTCAGCTGCCACGACTCCGTTGCCCACTTGGCCGATGCGTTCGAGAGCCGCTGTGAGACTCGAGCCGGCACCGACAGCCATGGCAAGCATCTCAATGATCGTCGGCAGTTCTGCCTGCATGCGCTCAGTCCGTCGTTGGACTGATCGCGTCAGCGCATGATCGCGCGCAAGGACGCCGGCGACCGCCGCGAGCCCCACAATGAGCAGGCTGGGTACCCAATGCTCGACAGCGTTGCCACGTAGGAGAAGGAACACTCCGGCCGCGATCGAGGATGCCATTCCCCAACCGACTTGCTCAAGCCGGAACTGCTCGACCGATTGGTCGGAACCGAGCGCATCGAGCCGTCGCAGTGCACTGCTGTCTCCCCCGGTGATCCAAGTGACCCGCTGCGCCGCTCGTTCTGCGACCGAAGGGACCCATCGGGGCAACCAGGTCGCCGTGCGCCGAGCAGCCGGGTCGATTCGCCAGACCGACTCTGCACGTCCGAGATATGGCGCAACACGATCGCGAAGCGGGGGCGCCATGGGCGTCGGCACCCACTGCACGATCAGCCAGACACCAATCGCAGCTGTCGCCATGAGGATGACGTCGATGGCACTCACCGCAGCACTCGCGTTTCGGTCGGAAGCCGTCCGATGCGCAACATCAGGCGGTAGGCGATCATCGAGACGAGGGCACCGAAGATCAGAACTGCTGCGCCAGCGCTGGAGTTGTAGGCCGCAACGGCGGCTGGGCGCGTTCCGAGAAGCAGTAGGAGAACCCACGGAGCGGCCACTGCGAGCCGTGCTGCATTGACGGTCCAGCTCTGCCGGCTCTCCAGCTCGCCTCGCACCCTGGCGTCATCTCGCAAGAAGGCGGCAAGTGTCCGCAGAAGCCTTCCGAGATCGCTACCGCCAACTTCGCGCGCTAGCCGGAGGGTCTCGATGACCCGGTCACCCACTGGGTCGGCGAGAGCACGCTTCAGGACGTCCAGGGCCTCGGAGAAACGTCCCGACGAACGATAGGCACCAGCAAAGGCAGCGAAAGCCGGTCTCAGCTCTTCGGGGCCTGAGTCGCTCAGCTGGCCGACCGCTTCCGGGAGCGCGAGCCCCGCCCTGATCCCGGATGCCAGGTGCTCGATGGCGTCTGGCCATACCTGCCTGAGCTCGGCCTGACGCCTGAGCTGCACGTGGCGAACCCAGGCCACAGGAAGCGGCGCCACCACTGCACCCAGGGCAACGGCGACCGCGACGGACTCCGACATCGTGTAGACGGCAAGCGCGACCGAACCTGCGAGAGCGATGCACGCGACCACCAGCCGAGAAGGGCTGACGTGAGCCATGCCAGCCTCAGACAGGAGCTCGCCCAGGCGTGACCGTCGCGATGCCCTTGGCAACAGGGGAGTAAGCGCTGACCAAACGACGAGGGTGAGCCCGAGCCCAAGGAGAAGCGGAAAGATCACCTGAGTTACCACTGGCCACCCGCTGCAAGGAGAGATCGGAGATCGAATCCCCTTTCCTCGAACCGATCGAGGTGGGGCGGAAAGCCGGAGCCGCGAACCAGTGAGCCTTGGGACCAGCGGAAGAGATGCTCCAGCTCGATGACGTCACCTTCGATGCGCCCGGGTACACCGACGATCTCCCGAACCCGACGACGTCCTTGTGCGTCGTTCATGACGTGCACAACCAGATCAACCGAGGTAGCGACCGTCGGGACGACGAAAGAGTGACCGACATTTTCACCGGCCAGGAGGGGCAGCGTGCAGAGCTTGGTCACTGCTTCTCGTGCAGAGTTGGCATGCAGCGAACACATACCCGGCAACCCGCTGTTGAGAGCAATCAGCAGATCTAGGCACTCCTCCTGCCGGACCTCACCCACGATGATCCGCGAAGGGGGTTGATTGATAAGGCAGGGAAACGTCCCTTCGGAGCCGCGTCCGAGCCGCGATTGGACTCACCTCGCCAGGCGCGTCTCTGACGGTTTGACCCAGGCGATAACGGCACCTATTCCTTGGTTTTGGCGATGAGCGTCGCGGCCAGTTCACTCCTCAGGACCTGCCCTGGGAACTCGGACAACGACGGCCAACGATCACGGTGGTAGCAGTTCCCAGACATTCGCGACATACCGTCGCGTGCTGGATCCGGATGATCTCGATCCGCTGTTGCCCGTGCCCGCGGCCTTGTAGGTTGCTGTTCACTGTCCATACACGAGATTTGAGGTCCACATGCGACTAAACACATTTCTCATCACGGCCGCGGTCACCGCTGCGGTGGCGCTCTCGGCTCCAGCGGCGAACGCCGGTGAGGTCACCGGTAACGGCAAATTCACCCCGAACCACACGTTCGGCCACGCGCAGTCGATCTGCTCCTTCTCCGGCCTGGAGGACGGTGACGGCGCCGGCTTCCCCGGCCCCGGTGGAGCACCGCCACAGAACTGGGGGCACGCCAAACAGTTCTTCGGCGCGACCCCAGCCGAGCGCAAGGCGTCGGGCTTCCAGCCCGGCGACTCCTGCAACGGCCACACCGGCTTCGTAGCCGGTAGCGGCGGTGAGTGAACGTAGCCAACCTGTAGTCGGCCACGTTCGGGCATAGGAGATGTACGCCTGGCCGGTCCCTCGTGCTCATCAGCCGACGGACCGGCCGGGCACTAGGCCCGATGATGGCAGGCCGGCTATGACGGCGAGCGTCGTTGTTCCCGCTAGCCGAGCGGAGGCTCGTCGACGTGGACAGCTTTCGCATGAATGTCCTCGCCGAGACACGGTCCACCAGTTCTTCCGTTGCCACTAAATCCAGTGGAAGGGCGTGGGTGCTCGGGCACTGTTTTGCGCCAGCTGTCGGGCACCACAACGCGCGTGCGGTCGAGGAGCCGACTCTTCTGTTCCAGGAGGAACGATGTTTCACATGCGACGGTCCATGGTATTGGCGTCCGGTATGGCTCTGCTACTCGTCGGTGCAGCCGGTGCTGACGCCGCGACCACACGCACGGTCGACGTCACCGACAATGTGTTCACTCCAGCAACGGTGACTGCGGTTCAAGGTGACTCCGTCAGGTGGAGCAACCTTGGTGCTTTCTCTCACACAACAACCAGTACCATCACCGGGGCTGTTGGTTGGAACAGTACTTTGACGCCAGGGACTTCTTTCTCGAAGCCCTTGCCGGGTGCGGGTACCTATGCCTATCACTGCAACTTCCACGCGATGAGTGGAAAGGTCAAGGTTCGGGTCGTTGTGACGCCGACCAGTGGCCCGGTCGGCACGAAGTTCACTGTCAAGGTGGCATCAATAGCGGCGCCTACTGGCTACACGTACGCCCCGCAGGTCAAGGTCCCCGGTAGCAGCACCTGGACCTCGCTGCCGACTACGACGGCGACGTCGGTTTCTTATACCGCGACCCAGGCGGGGAAGTACTCCTTCCGGTCGAAGGTGAAGCACGGCTCGTTGCCCGGTACCGCGCCAAGCCCGGCCACAACCGTCACGGTCGGCTGACATGGCTGCTGGGCAGAGTCACGGTTCAGGCGTTAGCCGCAGATCGTTGCTACTCGGGGCTGCCCCCGCTGCGGCCATAGGGGGTTTGCTCGCCGCCGGTGTTGGACCCGTCGTCGCGAGAGGAGCCGAGTCCGATGGCGTATCCCTCGCTGCCACGGCCGACGACGAATTCACGGTGCGGCGGATCACTTTGTACGCCGAGCCGGTGGGCGACGGCTACGGCTACGGCCTTGCCCCGGGCAAGGCTTCCGTGCCAGGTCCAACTCTGGTGATGTATGAGGGCGAGCAACTGGAGGTGACGCTGGTCAACAACGCCGACCGGCGGGTCAGCCTTCACGTGCACGGCGTCGATTATGACGTGGACAGCGACGGTACGCCGATGAACGACGGCTGTGTTTTGCCGGGCGAGCAACGACGTTACGTGTGGCGTGCCCATAGCACGTCCCTGCGTCGGGGCGGAACGATCAGGCCCGGCTCAGCCGGATACTGGCACTACCACGACCACTGCATGGGAGGAGAACACGGGACGGAAGGCATCGCGTCTGGCCTGTACGCAGCGCTGATCGTCCGGCGCAAGGGAGACCTGGTTCCAGCACGTCGGCCCTTCGTGGTCGTCATGCTGGACATGAGCATCAACGGTCTGATGTCGCCTGATACACCGACATTTGTCGCCAACCTCGGGGAACGAGTGGAGTTCGTGGTGATTGGCCACGGCAACACCCATCACACATTCCATCTGCACGGTCACCGTTGGGCCGACACGCGGACGGGCAACCTGGTTGCCCCCGACTCCCAGGTAGCGATACTCGATACGCGGACTGTGGGGCCAGGTGACTCGTTCGGCTTCCAGGTCATCGCCGGCGAGGGGACAGGGCCTGGTATGTGGATGTATCACTGCCATGTGCAGTTCCACGCCGATGGCGGTATGGCCGGTGTCTTCCTCGTACGCGGATCTGACGCCTGATCACCGGCCGACCGCAAGCCCAACAGTCAGATCAGCCGACAACGCCGACGACGTCGACCACTTCGTTTGGACACGTGACCGCGGGCAGTGCAGACATTGCGGCAGCAACACAGAACTTCAATACGATCACGTCCTTCCTGTCGCCGTGGGTGGTAGCGGCGAAGCGGACAACCTGCAAATCCTTTGCGGAACCCTGTAATCGCCGGAAAGGCGCGACTCTCTCCGTCAGATGAGCAACCTGTGCAAACGCTCTCAGATTTGCGGCTGAATCGTTGTCTCATGCGGAACCACTTGCACGAGTAGACCGGGCGAAGGCATGAAGTCTGGCTTCCGTCTGCTTTCGTGGGGCCGTCCGCCCCGACAGGACACCGCGGATCCGTCGCGCGGACCTACCCACGGCCGCGGCCACTTCGGCGATCGGTCGCCGCCTCGCGAGGGCGAGCACCTCATCCCACGTGAGGTCCTGAGGCTCCGCGTACGTCAGCAGGAGGCGGTCGGCCCCGGAGAAGTCCGCGAGACCGGTGGCTCGGTCGTCGACTCGGTTGGCTTCTTTCCCGATGGTGACGATCCTGCCCGCATGGACATGTCGACGGCTGAGTACACCGATGGTGTCGCGCTTGCAGGGTTGTCCGTCGGGTCCCAGAGACTTGGTCTCGGGGTGAGTGATGTGACGGCCCGCCAGGGTGAGGTAGGTCGCGAGCGTTGCCGTCCCGTTCCCTTCCGTGAGACTTCCGGGCGTCTG
>JANLWJ010000513.1:0-3090 GCA_031364455.1 Actinomycetes bacterium
AGCCACAGGGCTTCGCGCCACAACGCCTCAAGAAGTCGGTCGGCTACGAAGCCGTCGATCTCGTGTTGCAGCACGAGCGGCTTCATGCCGAGCGACCGGTAGATGTCTGCGGCTCGCGTGACGGCGTCCGCGGAGGTCGCCTTGCCAGGGCAGACCTCGACCAGGGGGAGGAGGTAGACCGGGTTGAACGGGTGGCCGACGACGAGGCGCTCTGGGTGCGTCATGTCGCTCTGCAACAGCGTGGGCAAGATGCCGGACGTCGAGCTGCCGAAGACGACCTCGGGGCCGGCTGCCTCACTCGCGGCGGCCAGGAGCGAGCGCTTGATCTGCTCATTCTCCGGAGCACTCTCTTGCACGAACTGCACGCCGGTGGCGGCGTCCTGCGGGGTCGCGGCCCTGGTGAGCGAACCCTGAGCCGGAAGCGGCGCGTCAGTGAGGGCACTCCAGGCGCGACGCGCGTTGGCGAGCATCTCGTCGACCTTGCGCTCGGCCTCGGGGTCGGGGTCGAAGAGCTGGACGTCGACTCCGTTGATGAGGAACCTGGCCGCCCATCCGCCACCGATCACTCCACCGCCGAGCAGGCCGGCCCTGGCCAGGCCCAGCTGCTTCGGCGACTGGACCGCGTCAGGCGTCGCGCCGTCAGCCATGCTTGACCAGGCCCAGCTTGTCGCGGACCTCCGCTGGCGACATGACGCGCACGTTCATCGCCTCGAGCAGCGTCTTGCCGCGTCCGACGAGATCGCCGTTGCTCGCCAGCACACCCTTGGACAGGTACAGGTTGTCCTCGAGACCGACGCGAACGTTGGCACCGACCAGCGGTGCGAGAGCGGCGTACGGCAGCTGGAAGCGGCCGATCGAGAACAGCGAGTAGATCGAGCCAGCCGGCATGTTGTTGATCATCGACTGCAGCGTGAGGACGTCGTTCGGGGCGCCGTACGGGATGCCCATGCAGAGCTGGATCATGGCCGGGTCGTCGACGAGTCCTTCCTTGACGAGTTCGTTCAGCAGGACGAGGTCTCCGGTGTCGAAAATCTCGACCTCTGGCTTGACGCCGAGCTCTTTGATCCCCTTGGCCATGGCGCGCACCATGCCCGGCGTGTTCACCATGATGTATTCGCCACCAGCAGCGAAGTTCATGGTGCCGGCGTCGAGAGTGCAGATCTCTGGCTTGAGCTCGGCGACGTGCTGCAGGCGGTCGGTGACCGATGCCATGTCAGTGCCGGCGTCGTTGGGGGGTAGCGGTGCGTCGACGCCGCCGAGGACGAGGTCGCCGCCCATGCCGGTAGTCAGGTTGAGGACGACGTCGACCTTAGAGTCGCGGATCCGCTCGACGGTCTCGCGGAAGAGCTCAGGGCGCCGGGATCCTTTGCCGGTCTCGGGGTCGCGCACGTGGACGTGGACGACGGCGGCGCCTGCCGCTGCTGCCTCGATTGCCGACGCGGCGATCTGTTCAGGGGTAACGGGGACCTTGTCGCTGATCCCGGCGGAGTCTCCGGAGCCGGTGAGGGCGCAGGTGATGAAGGCGGATGACTGCAGGGGGAGCGACACGGTGACCTCCGGGCGGACGGGCTGCGGGGTAGCTGGTCGCTCGCGGCATTGGCCGAATGCATTGCATTATGTGAACAACCATCTACTATCGTGCGATTACGCTAGAAGCCCGCGTAAGGGCTGTCAAGGAGTTCGTGATGGATCCACCCGAGCATTCCACGGGACGGACTGGGCCAGCGCAGTCGGTGCAGTCCGTCGACCGCGCTCTCGATCTTCTAGCCGCGGTCGCGGCAAGCGAGCAGGCGCCAACGGTGGCCGAGCTCGCTGTGCAGTGCGGCATCAACCGCAGCACGGCCTGGCGGCTGCTCGCAACGTTGGAGTCGCACGGGATGGTCGAGCGGGCGTCGGCGTCCAGTGGCTACCGCGTCGGGTACGGAGCAGTGCGCTTGGGCGCAGCTGCAGACGAGGCATCGGTGGTGCGGCGTGTGCGACCGGTGCTCGAGGACTTGTCGACGGCGACGGGTGAGACGGTGAGCCTGGCGCTCGTCAGGACCGCCAGCTTGCGCTACGTCGATCACATCTCGGTGATCGGTGCCACCTTCGCGCCGTGGACCGAGGAGCGGGTCTCACTGCACTCGACGTCGAGCGGGAAGATCTTCCTTGCCTGGCTCTCCGAGGCTGAGCGTGAGGGCGCGCTGCCCTCGACACTCGAGCGTTTCACCGAGAGCACCATCGTCGACCGGGACGCCTTGGAGTCGGAGTTGTCCGAAGCGCGGACTCTCGGGTACGCGTGTTGTCGTGGCGAGGACGCCGCGCTGACCAACGGGGTGTCGGCTGCTGTCCTCGACGCGCGACGGCGTCCGATCGCGGTGGTGAACATCTGGGGGCCAGAACGACGTATTCCCACTGATCGCTTCGCCGAACTGGGGCCTGCTGTTGTGGAGACGGCCGATCGCGTGGCAGCGTTGCTGGCATGACGATTCCCGATTGGCAGTCAGGGCCGGACAACCGATGGTCCTTCCAGCACGTCGACGAGATCGTTCCGTGCCGCCCGATGCCCCGGGGGTCCGGGCCGGTGCTGGAGCTGAACGAGGCGCCGCGCCCCCTGGGTGACTGGGTCGATGCCTTCGTGGAGGAGTCGTACACCGATGGCCTCCTCGTCCTGCGTGGACGAGAAGTCCTCTACGAGCGCTACCTGAACGACATGACGCCGACGACCAGGCACCTGCTGCAGTCGGTGTCGAAGTCGCTCACGTCCGCCGTCTTCGGTCGGTACGTCGAGGATGGATCGGTGCTCGTCGACGAAATCGCCTCGACGTACGTGCCGGAGCTCGCGGGTTCAGCGTACGGCGACGCGACCGTGCGACACCTGCTTGACATGATGGTGGCGGTCAAGTACGACGAGGAGTACGCCAATCCGGACTCCGAGGTCCAGACGCACGAACGAGCCGGGGGATGGCGAACACCGCTGCCGGGTGACCCAGCCGACACCTACGAGTTCCTGCCGACATTGAAGAAGTCCGGTGAGCACGGCCGCGCGTTCGCCTACTGCTCGGCCGACACCGATGTCCTGGCCTGGATTCTCGAGCGGGTCAGCGGCCG
>JANLWJ010000526.1:0-1620 GCA_031364455.1 Actinomycetes bacterium
TGAGGGTCGTCGAGAACGGGCAGCACGACGAGGCCGTTGGCGTAGTACGAGTTGACATAGGAGCCAGCCAACCGCTCCCCCGCGACCCTTGTCTGAACTCCCGGCACTTGGTCGACCCCGCACGACTCTTCATCGGTGATGAGATCGGGCGGGCTGATGAACCAGGGTGATCTCGAGCGCACGACCCCGTGCGTAGCCGTCATGGCGACCAACCTCCTGTCGCCTCCATGCAACGCCACTCCGGGGGCGACGGACAGCGGCTAAAGTCCCCCGTTCTCTGCCGCTTGGGCATCGAGTGTCCGCCGGCGCCACGGCAAGACGCCTTCCATTTCGATGTCGAGGGAGATCGACAACATACTTCGGATGATCACGATCACGCCGAGGACCAGCACGTTCTCCATCGTCGGTTCGACCGTGAGCGTGCGCGTCAGATCTGCCGCGATCAGGATCTCCAAGGTGAGCAACAGGGCGCGTCCGAAGGTGCTACGAGAGACGACCACCGTGACAGTGGGCTTGTCCCGGCGGATCACGGACCGGATGGATACGACCACCGCCAGGATCAGGCCAACGATCAAGACGGCCACCCCGACGAGGTCGAAGAAGGTGGTAACGCCCTCGAAGAACTTTTTGGTGCTTATGGCCACACGATAGAAGGCGCCCCATAGGCCCGCCCAGCATCACTGCGGTAGTTCTCTGAGGCCATGACCCCAACGAACTACCGCAGTGTGTGAAAAGAGGGTGGTGCGCGAGGGGGGACTTGAACCCCCAAGCCCTTTCGGACACACGGACCTGAACCGTGCGCGTCTGCCAATTCCGCCACTCGCGCGCGCCCCATCAGGGCCCCGAAAGGCTACCACCGGGGCGTGGGTCCCCCGAATCGCCGCCGACGGCTGGCTGATGGCCCCGACCTGCGCCGATACGATCAGGGGGCCTCCTGCGATTCCCCGCAGGAAGATCGGCCGACGTCCCAGAAGGCCACGACGCTTGGAGGTGCGGTGGGCATCCTCGACCGCTTCGAGCGACGCCTCGACCGGCTTGTCAACGGCGCCTTCGCCAGGGCCTTCAAGTCAGAGGTGCAGCCGGTCGAGATCGCCAGCGCTCTGCAGCGCGAGTGCGACGACCGAGCAGCCATCGTCGCCCGCGACCGCACCATCGTGCCCAACTCGTTCACCGTCGACCTCGCACCGAGCGACTTCGACCGACTCACCGTTTACCGCGAGGCGCTCTCGCGCGAGCTCGCCGACGTGGTTCGCGAGCACGCCGGAGAGCAGGGATACGCCTTGGTAGGGCCGCTCACCGTCAACATCAAGCAGGACGACGACCTCGAGACGGGACTGTTCCGCGTCCTCGGTGAGGCGGCGCCGGGAGAAATCCCGGTCGATCGGCAGCTACCTAGGGCCTGGCTCGACGTCGCGGGGCAACAAGTTCCGCTAGCCCAGGACGTCAGCATCATCGGACGCGGCAGTGAGGCCGACGTCCAGATCACCGACCCAGGGGCTTCGAGGCGCCACGCAATGCTCCGCCTTCGCCCCACCCCGAGCATCGTCGACCTCGGGTCGACCAACGGAACCCTCGTCGACGACATCCGGGCCGAGCAGTCCGACCTCAAGGACGGATCGG
>JANLWJ010000529.1:0-13375 GCA_031364455.1 Actinomycetes bacterium
GGCGAGGTCGTCGAGGTCTCGGCGCAGCTCTTTGGTCATCTTTCCCTTGAGCATCGGCCACATCACCGAGCCGACGAACCGCATCACGCCATGTGACTCGCTGCTGAACGAGAACCTGACGTCGCTCCCATTTGGGGTGGGGGTGAAGTCGAACCGGGACACGTAGTGGGATCCATGGCTCTCGGCATCGGCGGTGTACGAACGTCCGGGGTCGACAGCAGTGACCTCCATCTCCTCGGTGGCCTCCCGCCCGAACATGGTGCGGGTCTCGCGCCAGCGAGTGCCGACGCCGAACTCGCCTGGGGTGAGGACCTCTACCGCGTTCACAGCAGTGAGCCGCTCGGCTGACTGTGCGAGGTCGGTGAAGACCGTCCAAGCTACGTCAGGCGCTACTGCGATGGATCGTGTGACGTGAAGGCTGGGCATGGGGACTCCCTTCCTGAGTTGAGGCCATCATGACGCAGGAGTCGACGCTGCCAGGATCGTCCCGGTCACTTCGCCCAGGCCGATCCGCTGCCCATCAGGTCCTGGGGCCCAGCCGCTGATCGTGACGGTGTCGCCGTCCTCGAGGAACGTGCGCTCACGGCCGTCGTCCAGCGTGAACGGTTCACGCCCGCCCCAGCTCAGCTCGAGGAGCGAGCCGCGCTGGTGGCGTGCGGGCCCCGTCACTGTCCCGGATGCGAAGAGGTCCCCGGTGCGGAGTGACGCACCGTTGATGGTCATGTGCGCCAGTTGCTGGCCCGGCGACCAGTACTGCGTGGCGAAGGGTGGCTCGCTCACGACTGACCCGTTGAGTGCGACCGAGAGCCGTAGGTCAAGAGACCATGGGTCGTTGTCGCGCAGGTAGTCGAACACCGGAGGGTCCTGTGCTGCGAGCGCGCACCGGGCCGGAGCCAGCGCGTCCAGCGGGATTACCCAGGGCGAGATCGACGTGGCGAACGACTTGCCGAGGAACGGCCCCAATGGCACGTACTCCCATGCCTGGATGTCTCGCGCTGACCAGTCGTTGACCAGGACTACTCCGAAGACGTGGTCGGTGAGTGCAGCTGCGGCCACTGGTGACCCGAGCGTGCTTGGCGTTCCGACGACGAACCCAACCTCGGCCTCGATGTCGAGGCGAGCGGATGGCCCGAATGACGGTTCGCTGGCGCCGCGGGGCTTGCGCTGTCCGAGGGGGCGGACGATGTCGGTGCCGCTGACCACCACCGTGCCCGCACGACCGTGGTACCCGATGGGCAGGTGTTTCCAGTTCTCGGGCAGTCCGGGGGAGTCGGGCCGGAAGATGGCACCGACGTTGCGGGCGTGCTGTTCGGACGAGTAGAAGTCGACGTAGTCGGCCACCTCGAACGGCATGACCATTTGCACCGAGGCTGTCGGTAGCAGGTGTGGTGTGACGGGGGCGCGGTACTGCGGATCGCTGAGCCAGGTGGTCAGGGTTGTTCGAAGCTGCGTCCAACTCGGCCGTCCTGCTGCCAGTAGCTTGTTCAAGGTGCCTGCGGTGAGCAAGGCCTCGAGGCCGTTGGTCGAAGCCCCGGACTCGACCAGCGCGTGCAGGTCGAGCACCCGGTCGCCGATCCGGGTGACGAGGTGCGGTGAGTCACCACCGGTGACTACGGCCGCCCCCAGGGGAAGGACGGCCGCTGAGTAGTCGGAACTGTCGGCCCCCTCGACCCAGGATGAGGTCATGCGGGATCGGCCAGGCCGAGCCGCACGAGTTCGGCGAACGGGTCCTCGATGCTGCAGGAGCCAAAGGAGCAGTAGATGTCGCGGACGCGCCCGGCATCGGACGCAGAGAGTGCGGCAAGGACGGGTTCGGCATCCGTAGCGCGTAGTACGTCAACCAGCGCTTCGTCCCGCTCCCCGGCGATGGCCAGTGATGTCGCAGCCAGAGTGTTCAGAAACCCGTGGTGGTGCTGACCGGTCTCGCGGTCGTGGGTGGGCAGCGCGTGGTGCAGGCCGCCGGTGAGCTTGAAGCGCACGCCCAACCGCACCGTGGCACCAATCGCCTTGGCCAGCAACTCGGGTGTGGGAACCGTGAACGGACCCGTCCGGAACTTCGCTCGCTCCAGACCGTCCGCTGCGAGCACGGCAAGAGACTTGACGAGATCGTCTTCCAGATTCAGCTCGACATACGCCGGCACGGTGAAGCTGAGGTCACCGAGGAGAGAGCGAACGCCGTCGGCTGGTTGCTTGATCTTCGGAGATCGCAGCTCGACCTGGTGAAGAACAATCCAGGCGTCGCTCTGGAGTGCGTCGCGCGCAGCGATCAACCCCTCCAATCCGGTATCGCCAATGAGTGCCACGTCGAGAATCTCGTCTGGGTCTGCATGGCTGCGGAGATCTTCGACTGCTGATGCCGGGACCAGGAGGGGCCCGACGACTGCGGCCTGCGGGGTGTCCCGGCGCGCGTAGGTGGCATTGACCGCGTCCGCGAGTGGAGCGTTGCCGGGCGGGAACATCGCCGCGTCGTCGATCAACCCGAGTGCGAGCCCGCCGATCCTTGACACCCTCGCGACGGTAGCGGAAGGTCGACTGTGACCCAAGAGGGGAGCACTAGCGAGGGGAGTCGTGATGGCGTACTACCGGTCCGTGGGTGAGATCCCCCGCAAGCGTCACACCCAGTTCCGTCGCCCGGATGGCGGTCTCTTCTCCGAAGAGCTGATGGGCCAGGAGGGCTTCTCGAGCGAGTCAGCTTTGCTCTACCACCGGCACCTTCCGACGGCGGTCAGGGCGATCGAGGCGTGGGACGACCCCGCTGGTGAGCTCCGGCCGAACCATCCGCTGAAGCCTCGACACGTGCGGGCCCACAAGATCACGGTCGAACCGTCCGACGACGCGGTCAGCGCACGCAAGCTGATGTTCGGTAACGCTGACGTGCGGATCTCGTACTGCGTGGCAAGCATGGCGTCCCCGCTCTACCGCAACGGGACGGGGGATGAGCTCCTCTATGTCGAGTCGGGAGGCGGCGTCGTTGAGACGGTCTTCGGCGGACTTGCGGTCGGTACCGGTGACTACGTGGTGATCCCGACGTCAACGACGTATCGCGTGGTGCCAGAAGCTGGTGATCCGCTTCGGATGTTGGTGGTCGAGGCGAGCGGACACGTGGGGGCGCCGAGCCGCTACCTGTCCAAGCGTGGCCAGTTCCTGGAGCACGCCCCATTCTGCGAGCGTGATCTGCGAGTTCCCGAGGCGCCGCTCATCGAGGAGGGCGAGGACGTCGAGGTCCTGGTGCGGGCGCGCGGCGGTATGTCGCGGTTCGTGTATGCCCATCACCCCTTCGATGTTGTGGGGTGGGATGGCGGTCTTTACCCCTACGCGCTCAACATCGCCGACTTCGAACCCATCACCGGGCGAATCCACCAGCCACCGACGGTGCACCAGACCTTCGCCGGGCCGAACTTCGTGGTCTGCTCATTCGTCCCGCGCAAGCTGGACTACCACCCGGACGCGATCCCGACCCCGTATAACCACGCCAACGTCGACTCTGACGAGGTGCTCTTCTATGTAGGTGGCGAGTTCACGAGCCGGCGCGGTTCTGGGATCGGGCAGGGCTCGCTCACCTTGCACCCGAGTGGATGCACGCACGGCCCTCAGCCGGGTGCGGTGGAGGCCAGTCTCGGCGTCGAGTCCACCGACGAGACCGCCGTGATGGTCGATACGTTCGGGCCACTCGATATCGGACCTGGCGCGCTCGAAGCCGATGACCCCGACTACGCATGGAGCTGGGCACCACGAAACGAGAAGTAGGCAGCCCGGCGGCCCGGCGGCTCGGCGGCTCGGATGGCGCGGTGGCGACGGCACCACTTAACGCAACAAGCTTCGCAAGCCCGAGCGTTTGTCGCGCTCCAGCTCAGACCGCTTCCGGGTCTCCGGCAGCCGCTGGACGGGCGGCGGGTGAACGCTGTTTCGAGAAAGACTGCCGCAGATGGCTCGTTCACACTCAAGGGGAGCTTCCGGAGCGTCGAGACACACCAGGTACGTGTGGTGGCCGCCGACGACTCAAGGCACTCAGCAGGGTCCAGCGCCACCATGACCGTCACCGTGGAGTGAGGATGCTTCTCTCGTGAGAGTTCTGCGTGGCAGCGGCGCGCCCGTCGTCGCCTGCCTGGCAGCCGCATCCGTGCTGGCCGTCTTCGTCCCCGGCCAGGCCGGCGCGGCGGACCCGCCGCCACCGAAGAGGTACGTCACCGGATGGCTGCCCTACTGGAACACCGCCGACGCGACGAAGTCGGTCGTGGATAACGCCAACATCTTCCAGGACGCCTCTCCGTTCGTCTTCGATGCGAACTCGCGAACTGACATCGCGCTGACGGCAGACGCGGACGAGTGGCTTCATATGCGCCGGTCGCTGAAGTCGGCGGGCATCGCGAACATTCCGACGGTCGCGACCGATCTGACCGCTGACCAGTTCGCCTGGATCGTCAAGAACCCCGATCGTCGCGCAGCCCATGCGCGGGCGCTTGCCAAGGTGGTCGACCGCTACAACCTCGATGGCATCGACCTCGACTACGAGTCGATCAACTTCGGCTCCTCCTCGGCGAAAGCGTCGGTGCGGAAGTACTACCCCGCGCTGGTGCGCAACCTCGATAGGCGCCTTGATCGCTTGGGCGCAGTCACGTCGGTAACGGTCGCCGCGCGAACCTCCCGAACCGACCCCAACTGGTGGGTGTACAACTATCCGGCACTCGGTCGGCAGGCCGACCGGGTGCGGATCATGACGTACGACTTCCACTGGAGCGGGGGGTCGCCCGGCCCGATCGCCCCCAAGTGGTGGGTCAACGATGTTGCCGCCTATGCGTCACGCGCGATCGCTCCCCGGAAGGTCTCGTTGGGCATGCCAGCGTATGGGCGGGACTGGTTCGTCGAGAAGGTGTCGGGCACTTGCCCGTCATCGGCTCGCGAGACCGTCTCGAGATCGACGCGGCAGATGTGGGCGTTCGCTGAGTCCGTCGGCCAGCCTGCGAAGTGGAGGACGCGGGCGACGAGCCGGCACTTCACCTACGTCCGGCAGTACTCGTCAGGTGGGCTGACCTGCCGTGCGAAGCGGGTCGTGTGGTTCGACGACGGACGGTCCCTGGACGCCAAGGTTCAGCTGGTGGACAAGTACGGCCTTCGCGGGATCGCCATCTGGGCGCTGGGCAACGAAGGTCCGGGATCTTGGCCGCTGCTCAAGCAATACGGTCGGACCTTGGCGAAGAGCTAGATTCGGGTCACCAGGCAGTCCGCAGGCAGCTCGAACCATCGAAGCGCGTCGAAGTCGGCGGTGACGTGTGCGTTGTCGCCATTGCCAAGGGCCGGCAGCCGCTCCGCGAGCAGGCCTTGTGCCTCGGCCAGGTAGTCGCGAAACGCAGTAGCGTCTGCTGTGCGGGGAGCGGGTGGCTGCGTGAGTCGGCCGTCGGCGTCGTACGTCAGATCAGCCAGGCTAAGAGGGGCCTGGTCGGGCTCCGCGCGATGACGCCAGAGCCCGGTATCTGGGTCGAAGGCGTAGTCGGCAAGGAATGCGTGGCCATGGCGTGCTACGAACGCGATCGCCTCCACGACGTACTGGAACACGTCTTCGTCGATGAAGTAGTTGAAGTTGACCCTGACCCAGCCCGGCTTGATGCCTTCACAGCCAGCGGTGATCGCGCGCTCGTACTCGTGCGATCGCTCGACGTCGATTCCGAGCAGTCGGTGTCCGTATGGCCCGGCACACGAGCACCCACCTCGCGCCTGGATGCCGAACAGGTCGTTGAGCAGCGCGACCACTGCGTTGTGGTGCACGTATCTGCCGCCGGGACGACGGACCACGAAGGACAGGATCGAGAGTCGCTCGGCGTCGAGGTTGCCGAGGACTTCGATCTCCGGAACCGCCGCCCACGCTGCGATGGCGCGGTGCACGTAGTCGCTCTCGTGTGCGCGGATCACATCGACGCCGACGGCGTCCTTAAGCTGGAAAACGAGGCCGGCGCGGATCGACTCGACGATGGCCGGGGTGCCGGCCTCCTCGCGATGGACCGGGTCAGACAGGTAGACGTGCTCTTCGGGGTTCACGTAGGCAACGGTTCCGCCGCCGACCACGGCGGGGACGCGGTTCTGCAGCAGCTGGCGGCGGACCGCGAGGATGCCTGGCGTTCCGGGTCCGCCGACGAACTTGTGCGGCGAGAGGACGATCGCGTCCTTGAATGAAAGCGGGTCTTCACCATCGGGCGCCACCATGTCGATGTCGACGTAGGGACCGGCGGCTGCGAAGTCCCATACGGCGAGGGCCCCGTGGCGGTGCAGCAGCGCTGAGACCCCGTATGTGTCACTGACGATGCCGGTGACGTTGCTGGCGGCCGAGAAGGCACCGATCCGCAGCGGGCGGTCACGGTAGCGCTCGAGCTCTTCGGTCAGTGCGTGTTGGTCGATGTGGCCGTCGGCATCCTCGGGGATCCGGATGACGTCGGCGATCGACTCACGCCAGGGCAGCTCGTTGGAGTGGTGCTCGAAGGGACCGGTGAACACGACTGGACGCTCGGCGTCGGGGATGTGAGCGTCCAGCCCGTATGCGTCCTCCATCGCTGACGGAAGACGAAGACCGAGCACCGCGACGAGGCGATCGATGGCTCCGGTTGCACCCGCCCCGCAGAAGATGACGCAGGTGTCGTCGTCACCGCTGATGGCCTCGGTGATGATGCGGCGCGCATCCTCGCGCAGGCGAGTGGTCTGTCGCCCGGTGCCGCTGGACTCGGTGTGGGTGTTGGCATAGCGGGGGAGTACCTGGTCGCGGAGGAAGTCTTCGATGAAGCCGAGCGCTCGGCCGCTGGCGGTGTAGTCGGCGTAGGTGACGCGCCGCGGGCCATAGGGACCAGGCATGACGGTGTCGTCACCGATCACGGCCTCGCGGATCCGAGCGAGCAGTGCTGGCTCGGGCAGCCCGGGGGTGCGGGCGGGGATCTGCATGGGCGCCTCCTTGGTCCTCACCCCATGGTGTCATCCGGGGATGGCACGGTGCATGCGGTGTCATCCGGGGATGGCACCATGGACGGCGTGTCCATTGCGCCCACTGAGCTCGAGCGCCCCGAGACCGATGCGCTCACCGCTCCAGACGTCCCGTGGGTCACCGTCGTGTGGAACGATCCGGTCAACTTGATGACGTACGTCGCCTTCGTCTTCCAGGAGTACTTCGGCTACGACCGGAAGAAGGCCGAGAAGCTGATGCTCCAGGTACACGAGGAGGGCCGGTCGGCTGTGTCCAACGGTTCGCGCGAGGAGATGGAGCGCGACGTGGCGGCGCTGCACGGTTATGGGCTGTGGGCCACCATGCAGCAGGACCGATGACGACCGAGTTCGCCCCCGAGGGGCCCGATGGAACAGGTGTCCGGGTCAATCTTGAGCAGTGGGCGTGGGTGATCAACATCTACCTCGATGATCTCGAGAGCTTGCTGGGGCCGGCACCGGAGATTCCGTCCGACCCCCTGGACGCACTCGCGGCCGCCATGAAAGATGCCCCAGAGCTACCGTCCGACCCGGTGCGGGCCCGACTGCTGCCTGACGGCGTCCTGGACGACCCGGCCGCTGCCCTTGAGTTCCGCCGGTTCGCCCAAACCACGTTGCTCGAACGCAAGCGTTCGGACGCTTCCGCCCTTCGTCGGGCGGCAGCGACGCCAGGGGTCGTCGACGCCGCCGGTGCCCGCTCGCTGATGGGGGCGCTGAACGACCTTCGGCTGATGCTGGGCACCAGGTTGGGAGTGACCGAGGCGGGAGTCCTGGCCGGTGGCGAAGACCTTCAGGTCTATCAGTCGTACGGTCTCTTCACCTATCTACAGGGGCTCCTTGTCGACGTGCTGGCCAGCGACCGGGGTGGGCCGAGCGAGGGCGACTCGGCCCCCTAGCCTTGAGTCTGTGCTCGTCATCGGCCAGGACCTCATCGACGCGATGGTGGCGCATGCCCGCGCGGACCACCCGGACGAGGCATGCGGTGTCGTCGCCGGGCCAGCTGGCCAAGACCGCCCGGAGCGGTTCATTCCGATGGTGAATGCAGCCCGATCGCCGACGTTCTACGAGTTCGAGTCGATGGACCTTCTTCGGCTCTACCGCGACATGGATGCGCGCGACGAGGAGCCGGTCGTGGTCTACCACTCGCACACCGCGACCGAGGCCTACCCGTCGCGGACCGACATCAGCTACGCCTCCGAGCCCAACGCTCACTACCTTCTGGTGTCGACCCGGGAGCCAGACTCTGAGGAGATCCGTTCGTTTCGCATCGTGGACGGCGTGGTCACCGAGGAAGAAGTGAGCATCGTCTCGACGTTGAAAGAGAAACCCGTCTAAGAACCAGCACTCTGAAGGAGAACACCGTGGCCGTCGAGGTCAGCATCCCGACGATCTTGCGCACCTACACCGGTGGTGCCAAGACCGTTTCGGCATCCGGGGCCACGCTCAAGGCGGTCGTCGACGACCTGGAGTCCAACCACCCGGGGATCGCCGACCGACTCGTCGACGAGGCTGGGCTACGGCGCTTCGTCAACGTCTACCTCAATGACGAGGACATCCGGTTCCTCTCCGGCTTGGACACCGAGGTGTCCGACGGCGACGCGGTCACCATCTTGCCGGCGGTTGCCGGCGGTTCGCGCTGACGTAGCTGTCGCCCGATGACCCGCTACGCCTCACTGCTCGACTCGGTCGGTAACACCCCTCTGGTGGGGCTGCCCCGGCTCTCTCCGTCGGCCGACGTTCGGTTGTGGGCAAAACTCGAGGACCGCAACCCCACCGGGTCGGTGAAGGACCGGCCCGCCTTGGCCATGGTTGCGGCGGCCGAGGCCGATGGGACGCTCACCCCGGGCTGCACGATTCTTGAGCCGACGTCTGGGAACACCGGAATCTCGCTGGCGATGGCCGCGCGACTGAAGGGCTACCGCCTGGTCTGTGTGATGCCGGAGAACACGTCGGCCGAACGCACCCAGCTGCTGCGTATGTGGGGGGCTGAGATCGTCTACTCCCCGGCGGCCGGTGGGTCGAACGAGGCAGTGCGGGTGGCTAAGCAGATGGCGTCCGAGCACCCCGACTGGGTGATGCTCTATCAGTACGGCAACCCGGCGAACGCTGACGCGCACTACCGCGGCACCGGGCCGGAGATTCTGCGCGACCTGCCCACCATCACCCACTTCGTGGCTGGGCTCGGCACCACGGGAACGCTGATGGGGGCCGGGCGTTACCTCCGCGAGCAGAAGCCGCACATTGCGATCGTCGCCGCCGAGCCGCGGTATGGCGAGCTCGTCTACGGGCTGCGCAACCTCGAAGAGGGGTTCGTCCCCGAGCTCTACGACGCTTCGGTCCTGACGACTCGCTTCTCGGTCGGGCCACGTGATGCCGTTCGGCGAACGCGCGAGCTACTCGACCAGGAGGGCATCTTCGCCGGGATCTCGACCGGGGCGATCTTGCACGCTGCCCTCGGCATGGCGGACAAGGCCGTCAAGGCGGGCGTCCCTGCCGACATCGCCTTCATCGTCTGCGACGGTGGCTGGAAGTACCTCTCCACCGGCGTCTACGACGCCGTCGACCTCGACGCTGCCGAGTCCTCGATCGACGGCCAGCTCTGGGCCTGACGCCCCACCTCCACCCACCTTGCACGATGATCACGTCACCTGGTCATCATGGGGCAAAGGTGGCGTCCGAACGCCACGTTTGTGCCCCTATCGCCACCTCAGGGGGTGGCGGCCACCGCGCCGTTACGCTGGCCTGATGGCGGACGCACCGATCGGCATATTCGACAGTGGCGTCGGCGGTCTGACGGTGGCGCGTGCTGTGCTGGACCTACTGCCTCACGAACCGATCCTCTACGTGGGGGACACTGCCCGGGGCCCCTACGGCCCCCGGCCGATTGCCGAGGTGCGCGCCTTCGCGCTCGACGTGATGGACCACCTCGTCGACCAGGGCGTCAAGATGCTCGTCATAGCGTGCAACAGCGCCAGCGCTGCCGTGTTGCGCGACGCCAGGGAGCGTTACCGCGTCCCAGTCGTCGAGGTCGTTCATCCGGCAGTGCGCCGCGCCGTGCACGCCACCCGCAACGGCCATGTCGGAGTCATCGGTACCGAGGCAACCGTCACGTCTGGCGCCTACCTGGACGCCTTTGCCGCCGCTCCTCGCATCGAGGTGACTCAGCAGGCCTGCCCGCAGTTCGTCGAGTACGTCGAGCAGGGGCTGACCGGCGGCCCGGAGGTGCTGGCCACCGCGCACGGGTATCTCGACCCCCTGCGGGAGGCGGGTGTCGACACCCTCGTCCTCGGGTGCACCCACTACCCGTTGCTCGCTGGCGTCATCTCGTACGTCATGGGCTACGAGGTCACCCTTGTCTCCAGCGCCGATGAGACCGCGCGTGATGTCTACCGATTGCTGTCCGAGCGTGGACTACTGAGGGATGAGTTGCTTCCGCTGCCTAAGCACCGGTTCCTGGCTACTGGCGACCCGGCCCCGTTCGCAGCGTTGGCTTCGCGGTTCTTGGGGCCCGAGGTGGCCACTGTTGAGGCAGCCGGAGCCTTCGCGTGAAACTCACGGTTGTGGGCTGCTCAGGCAGCATTCCTGGCCCCGAGAGCATGTCGTCCTGCTACCTGCTCGAGCACGACGGCTACCGCGTCGTCATCGACCTCGGTCACGGCTCACTCGGCGTCCTGCAACGGCACATCGATCTCACCGCCATCGATGCGATCGTGCTGAGCCACCTGCACGCCGACCACAGCATCGACCTCACCGCGCTGTACGTCGCCCATCGCTACGGGCCGTACGACTTTTCCGGACGGTTGCCGGTGTACGGCCCGTCCGATACCGCCGAGAGATTGGCGTCGGCCTATGGCATGAAGGACCCGCAGGGGATGAAGGGATCCTTCGACTTCGGCGAGCTTGCGGTTACCCCGTCCATCGGCCCGTTGATGGTGCGCGCGGAGCGCGTGACACATCCGGTGGAGACCTACGCCGTCCGCTTTGAGGTCGGCGCCGCCGTGTTGGTCTACAGCGGTGATACCGGGCCGTGTCGCGCACTTGACGAGCTCGCGCTTGGAGCGGACCTGCTGCTCTGTGAGGCGTCGTTCGTCCACGGTGACGACAACCCGACCGACCTGCACCTGACCGGACGCGACGCAGGGGTGGTCGCGCGGGACGCCGGTGCCGGCCGTCTGGTGATCACGCACGTTCCTCCATGGAACAACCCGCAGGTGGCCATGGCTGAGGCGGCATCAGTCTTCGACGGTGAGATCGACCTTGCCACCGCTGGTTCGACCTTCGAGGTCGCTCGGTAGCCTTCGGCGCATGACGCGTTTCGATGGCCGCACGGCCGACCAGCTTCGTCCGGTGACCTTCACCCGCAAGTGGAGCGAACATCCTGAAGGGTCGGTGCTGGTGGAGTTCGGTCGAACGCGGGTGCTCTGCACGGCGTCGCTCACCGAAGGCGTTCCGAGGTGGCGGAAGGGCAGTGGCCTCGGCTGGGTGACGGCCGAGTACTCGATGCTTCCGCGTTCGACGCACACCCGCAGCGATCGTGAGTCAGTGCGCGGCAAGATAGGCGGCCGCACGCACGAGATTTCGCGCTTGATCGGACGCGCCCTGCGCGGGGTTGTCGACCTTTCCGCCCTGGGCGAGAACTCCGTCGTCCTCGACTGTGACGTCCTGCAGGCCGACGGCGGGACGCGCACGGCGGCGATCACGGGGGCCTATGTCGCGCTTGCTGACGCTGTGAACTGGGCGCAGCAGCAGGGTTTCATCAAGGCTGGTGCAGACCCCTTCTCCACCTCCGTGGCTGCCGTCTCGGTCGGTGTCGTGGGAGGCGAGCCGGTGCTCGACCTCTGCTACGAGGAAGACGTCACCGCCGAGACCGACATGAACGTGGTCTGCACCGGAGACGGACGCTTCATCGAGGTGCAGGGAACCGCCGAGGGTGTGCCTTTCGAGCGTGCTGAACTCGATGCACTGCTCGATCTCGCCGTGGCTGGGTGTGGCGAGCTGACCCGGCTGCAGCAGGAGGCGTTGGCTCGGTGAGCCAGCGTGCCGTCCTGGCGTCTCGGAACGCTCACAAGGTGGTCGAAGTCCGGCGGATCTTGGCTGGGGCTGGCCTGGACATCGACCTCGTGGGGTTGGATGCCTTTCCCGATTCCCCCGAGGTGCCTGAGACCGGGCTGACGTTCGAGGAGAACGCCCTGCTCAAGGCGCATGCCATCGCGGAGTCGACCGGACTTCCGGCCATCGCCGACGACTCAGGGCTTGCTGTTGACGTGTTGGGCGGTATGCCGGGCATCTTCTCTGCGCGATGGGCCGGTAGGCACGGGGATGACGCTGCGAACCTGCAGCTCGTCCTCGCACAGGTGGCCGATGTTGCCCATGGACACCGCGGTGCCGCGTTTGTCTGCGCCGCCGCTGTTGCGCGTCCGGGGGGAGGCGAGCATGTAGTGCGCGGGGAGCTTCGCGGGAGTCTGATCCGTGCGCCTCGAGGAACGAACGGGTTCGGCTACGACCCGATCTTCTGCCCCGACGGGGAGACCAGAACGACGGCGGAGATGTCACCTGAGGAGAAGGACGCCATCAGCCACCGTGGCGTGGCCTTCCGGGCCTTGGCTCTACGACTCCGCGGTGCTGACACGACAGGGACCGTCTTGTGAGCTGGGAGATGGACGTAGCACCGAACGACCTCGGTGTGTCTCCTTGCGGACGGCGACGCCGCAGGGAATCCGCCACTGGCGGATTCCCTGCGCTTTGCGTCCGATCGGGAGCCGGAAAACGCAGGAGATCCGCCACTCGGGCTGTGTTGATGATCGACGCTCGACCAGGGTGCACAAGCGGGAGACACGCCCAAACTGGTGCGGAAGGGGGGACTTGAACCCCCACGCCCTAAGGCACACGGACCTAAACCGTGCGCGTCTGCCAGTTCCGCCACTTCCGCGTGGTGGCTTGAGTTTATGCCGAGGTGCCCTAGGGCAGTGGGATGGCTAGCTCACGAGCGAGCTTGGCAACGTGGCCCTTGGCCTTGACGGCGTACTGCGCCTGCTCGATCACACCGTCCTCGTCGATTACGAAGGTGGATCGGATAACGCCGACGACCGTCTTGCCGTAGAGCTGCTTCTCGCCGAACGCCCCGTACGCGGTCATCGTCTCTTTGGTCGGGTCGGACAGCAGCGTGAAGTTGAGGGAGCCCTCGGTGCGGAACGTGGCCAGCTTCTCCGGCTTGTCGGGCGAGATGCCGAGCACGGTGTAGCCGGCCGTCGTGAAGTCGGTCATGGCCGCAGTGAAGTCGCACGCCTGGGTGGTGCACCCAGGCGTCATTGCTGCTGGGTAGAAGTAGACGATCACCTTGCCGCCCCGGAGGTCGGCCAGCCGGACGCTGGCACCTGCGTCATCGGTGAGGGTGAAGTCGGGGGCAGCGTCGCCG
>JANLWJ010000558.1:0-1751 GCA_031364455.1 Actinomycetes bacterium
GACCATCAAGGTCAGCGGCTATCGATGAAAATGAGAAGGCAGAATTTCTGCATGAAGGGTTGGATATGATATTCTTGTTTCGCGTGTAGTCTGCAGCCAATGTTTCACGCGCGTGCTCCATTGACTTGGCAGTCCAGGAAGCATTGATGCTATCGCAGCCTGCCTCTTAATTTCGCCCGTAAGGTAACACTTTGAAAAGTTGGATCCGCCTATGGCTATAGCAATCGTATTCATATTATTGGTCGTCGGCTCTGTCGTATTTCATTTCCTGAGCCCGTGGTATTTCACACCGATCGCCTCCAACTGGGGCGCGATGGACGACACGATCGGCCTCACGTTCTGGGTCACGGGGTTTGTCTTCATCGCCGTCAATTTATTTGTGGCTTATTGTTTGATCCGCTACCGCCAGCGCAAAGGGAGCCGGGCGAAGTACGAGCCAGAAAACAACAAACTGGAGTCGTGGCTGGTCGGATTGACCGCAGTGGGAATCGCTGCGCTGTTGGCTCCCGGCCTGATGGTATGGGCGAAATTCGTCGACGTCCCGCAAGACGCGGCGGTGTTTGAGGCCGTGGGCAAGCAGTGGAACTGGAGCTATCGCTTCCCCGGGAAGGACGGCAAGCTGGGCACCGTCGATACCCGACGCGTCAGCGATAAAAACCCGTTCGGCATGAATCCCGACGATCCCAACGGACAGGATGACGTCTTGATCTCCAGTCCGGAGTTGCATCTCCCCATCGGCAAACCGGTCAAGGCGCTGCTTCGCTCCATAGACGTCTTGCACGATTTCGCTGTACCACAGTTCCGGGCAAAGATGGATATGGTGCCGGGTTCGGTCACCTACATCTGGTTCACCCCCACCCGGACCGGGACATTCGATCTCCTCTGCAACGAATTATGCGGCGTCGGGCACTTCGCCATGCGTGGCAAAGTCGTAGTCGAAGAAGAGAGCGCGTTTCAAGCGTGGTTAAGCAGCCATCCGACGTTCGCGCAAACCTCGGCTCAAATCGCCGGCAATGCTTCCGCGGGTGCGCCGCTCTATGCAGTGTGTTCCGCCTGCCATGGCTTGCAGGCGGAAGGCAATGCTGCGCTGCATGCACCGAAATTGAGTGGGCAGGCAGACTGGTACCTGAAACGGCAATTAACATACTTCAAGCAAGGCGCCCGGGGGACACACGACAAGGATGTCTTTGGAAAAATGATGGCGCCGATGGCGGCAACACTGGCCGATGACGCCGCCATCGATAACGTCGTCGCCCATATCAAGACGCTGCCGGATAATTCTGCCGCGGCCATGGTGACAGGGAATGCGAAGAACGGTCAAAAAACTTACGTGACTTGCGCGGCCTGTCACGGTCCTGATGGGCGTGGCGTACAGTCGACGAATGCCCCCGCGCTGAAAGGTATGAGCGATTGGTATTTGGTCACTCAATTGCACAATTTCAAACAGGGGATTCGCGGCGCCCATCCAAAAGACATGTACGGTCCGCAGATGGCATCCATGGCCGCAATGCTGACCAGCGACCAGGTGACCGATGACCTCGTAGCCTACATCAATACCCTGCGATAATAGGCCCGCTCGAGCGCCATATACTATTATTGAGGCACTGATACTGATGCGGCTCAAGCGAACAGAGCACTAACGAAGATTTAGCGAAGAGGAGATTTTGATGGAATACGTTGCGCATGACGCATCGGATTTTGCCCCACCTGCAGAAGTCGACGAGATGGAGCTTTACCATCCGAAAACTTTC
>JANLWJ010000288.1:0-4823 GCA_031364455.1 Actinomycetes bacterium
CGAGACCACGAACCTCTTCAGCTCATCGGGCGTGATGACGAATGGTGGTGACACCTGAATCGACCCATCAACAAGCGGCCGGGTCAGCACACCCCGCAACCGCAGTTGGCCGACGACCTCGGGAACCACTGACACATCACCCATCACGACGTTCGGGTCGATCTGGACTGCGGCCAGCAGGCCGACGCCAGATCGCACCTCAGAGACCAACGGGTGATCGACCAAGCTGGCCAACGTCTCGGTGAGCACTGGTTCGAGCTCGCTGACCCGGGCAACCAGCCCTTCGCGTTCGATGATGTCGAGGTTGGCGAGACCAGCGGCGGCAGCAACGGCGTGACCTGAGTAGGTGTAGCCGTGCCGCCACACACCTGCCGTGCCATCCCAGAACGGCTCAGTCACCGTTGGCGCCACCAGCACGGCGCCCATGGGCGCGTAACCGCTGGTGAGTCCCTTCGCGCTCAGCACCAGATCAGGTTCCAGCCCGAACCGGGTACTTGCGAACCACTCCCCGGTACGTCCGTAGCCGGTGATGACCTCGTCGCTGACCCAGAGCACGCCGTGCTCGCGGCACAGCTCCCGTGCCTGCTGCAGGTAGTGCACGCCAGCGAAGTGGACGCCGCCGGCGCCCATCACCGGCTCACAGAAGAAAGCAGCTATCGACTCGGCTCCCCGTTCCTCGATCACCCGCTCGAGATCGGCAACGGAGTCCCACTCCACGTGCACGACATCGGCGCCCCACTCGCCGTACCCCGCACGGTTGGGCTCGATGCCACCCATCGCGGTTCCACCCCAGTGCATGCCGTGGTAGGCCCGGTCCCGCGTGATGATCGTGGTCCGCTGTGGCTGACCGCGCAGGCTCCAGTACCGACGAACCAACTTCGCGGCAGTATCGACCGCGTCCGATCCCCCCGAGGTGAAGAAGACCTTGCTTCCCGGAACGGGGGCAATGGCGGCCAACCGATCGGCGAGCGCAAGGACAGGCTCGTTCGCCATGTCGCCAAAGGTTGAGTAGGCAGCCAAACGCCCCGCTTGGGCACCCATCGCCTCGGCGATCTCCGCGCGTCCGTGCCCCACATTGGCAAACCAAAGCCCAGCAGTGAGGTCCAGATACTCATTGCCCTCGCTGTCGAACACCGAAGCCCCGGAGCCGCGGGTAAGGACGAGCTCGCCGCTCTGTTCAACAGCCGCCATGTCTGCGAAGGGATGCCAAAGGTGTGTCACAACCGCCAAGGCTAGGCCAAGGCGGTCTGCAGGCCGAGCAGCACCGCGGCGCCGACCATGAGTACGGCGAAGGCCTGGCGCAGACGCTCGCGGGGCATGCGTGGTGCGAGCTTGGCTCCGGCGAACGATCCGGCGACAGCTCCGGCTGCCATCGGGAGCGCGATGGACCAGTCGAGGTACTCCGGGCCTCGGACGGCAAGCGCGGCGACGGAGTTGATCGAGATCACCAGCAACCCGGTAGCGGTAGCTTCCCTGATACCGAAGCCGAGCACGAGTACGAGCGCGGGGACGATGACGAAGCCTCCCCCAACGCCGAAGAAGCCGGTGACGAGACCGACCCCAAGCGCTGCGGCCGCCACAAGCCCCAACGACTGCCGCGGACGCCTCTCCTCGTGCCCCTTCGGCTGCCGGACCATGGCAACGGCCGCCACAAGAAGCAGGATGGCGAAGCCCCCGGTGAGGACACGCTCCGGCAAGATGGTCGCCAACCAGGACCCGACCGCAGCCGAGAACGTGCCGATGGCCCCGAAGAGTGCCCCCTCGCGCCATTGCACATTGCGCGTGCTGCGGTGACCGAGAAGCCCGCTCATGGCCGCCAGTAGGACCACGACCAGTGACACCGTCGTGGCCTCGCGCGGTGGAACATCGAAACCGAACATGAGCAACGGAGCAGTGAAGATCGCCCCTCCTGCCCCCAGCACGCCGAGTAGCAGCCCGATGAAGGCACCGGCGAGTATCAGTTCGGCAACGAGCACTGTCAGGCCACCCGGCCAGGCTTGCCCGATCGGTCAACCAGGCTCTCGCCGGCTCGCTGCCACGCGTGCATCCCGCCCGAGAGGTTGACTGCGTCGTAGCCGGAGTCGATCAGGCGCTTGGTGGCGCCCCTCGAGCGGCTGCCACTCCGACATACGACGACGACCTTCTTGCCCATCGGGATCCGTCGCTGTTTCTGACTCAGCTGGTCGAGGGCCATGTGCAGCCCAAAGGGACAGTGCCCGGCATTCCACTCCGAGGTCGTGCGCACGTCGACCATAACGGCGCCGGCGTCCACCAGTTCGCGTGCCTCGCCTGCCGAGACCGATGGGACACCGCCGAACAAACGGCCGAAAAAGCTCATGCGGTGACCCGCTCCGTCGATCCCACACTGACCTCATGTCCGGCCGGAGGAGAGAACGTCCGAGCCGTGCCGCGCGACTCCACCCAGGTCCAGCCGACCGGGCGATCGGGGGTGGTACCCCGCTCGATCGGCAGCGACGTGGGTGGTGCATTGCTACAGTCGTCGTCGACATGCACAAGGTTCTCCAGGGGTGCGCCGCTCGAGAAGACTCCACTGCGAAGCAGTGAGATCACTGCGGCGGCACGGTATCCCGATCCGCACGACACGTACACCGGTCGGTCGGTCGGGATCTCTGCGATCCGGTCCGGTACTTGGTAGAAGGGCATGTGGCGCGCGCCAACCACGTGTGCGTCCTGCCACTCAAGGTGTTGGCGGACATCGAGTATGTACGTGTCCGGGCGTTCGGCCACGATCGTGGCCAGCCGATCGAAGTCGACTCGCACGGTGGTGCCGAGGTCGCCAGCGTCCTCGGTCCAGAAGGCCGGTCCGCCCACGGCCTGCGCCACCGGCCGGTCGATGCCGATCCGCACCAGCTCGCGGTGCGCTGCCTGCACCTGCTCGGTTGTCTCTCCTAACAAGGTCACCGGTGTGCCCCAGGGGATCAACCAACCGACGTAGGCGTTGAACGGGCCGTCGAGGTCGAAAGAAAGAGACCCACGCAGGTGCCCCGCGGCGAACACCTCACGGGAGCGCAGGTCGATGACCCACTCGCCTCGCTCGACGCGAGCGCGCAACTCTGCCGGATCTGCCGGCGAAGGTAACGAGAGGTCGACAGGAGCCGGGCCAGCCGCATTCACCGGACCCATGTGTGCGTAGTACGCGGGAAAGACATCTAGAGCTGCGAGCGTCTCCTCGACGAAGGGCTGCTCCTCGTTTGTCAGTGCGGGGTTTCTGCTGCGCTCATCGGCGATGGTGCCAGCCGTGCCCTCATTCTGGGTAGCAGCGCAGAACGACCCGAACCCGTGCGTCGGGTACACGTTGGTCTCGTCAGCGAGCTGGCTCGCCAACCGCTGAACCGAGCGCCACTGGTCATGTGCCAGGCCTTCGGTGAGCTCGGGCTTGACCAGGTCGGGTCGCCCAACGGCCCCGTAGAGCATCGAGCCTCCCGTAAAGACCGCCCCTGGGTGTTCACCGGAGAAGGACCCTGCCTGCGGGACCCGCTCGATCGAGTAGGCGACGTGGTGAGGCGTGTGGCCGGGAGTGGCGACCACGGTGACCGCGAGCCCACCGACGGTAAAGGAGTCACCGTCACGCACCGGGGTGTGCTCGAACGGCGCTTGCGCGTCGGCAGGTACCAGGTAGGCGGCGCCATGACGGCGCGCCAGCTCCAGACCTCCGCTGACATAGTCGTTGTGCACGTGCGTCTCGACGACGTGGGTCGCCACCAAGCCGTGTTCAGCTAGCAGGTGCTCGACGCGGTCGATGTCACGCTGCGGGTCAATCACGACGGCGTGCCCGCCGTCGTGCGCGATATAGCCGCGGTTCCCCAGGCCTGGCGTCTCGATGACAAGAACGTGAGGTGTGCTGGTGTAGGTCATGAGCGGGCTCCCCCGATTGTGCCGACGCCCGCGTCAGTTGACGCGGGCTCGATGGCGAACCCTGCCGATGCCCAAGCCATCGTCCCGCCACTGACATTGGTGGCGGCGATCCCGTGTTCGTTGAGGTAGTGGCATACCTGCCAGCTGCGGTTACCGGTGGCGCAGATGATGAAGACGTCGCGGTCAGCCGGTATCTCGTCGACGCGGAGTGGGACGAGGTGCATCGCCATCGGTACCGCACCTGGGACGTGGCCAGCTGAGTACTCGAAGGGCTCACGGACGTCGATGACAACTGCGCCAGCGGCAAGCGCCGCAGCGAGCTGGCGGACATCGGCTTGGGGAACCATGACGGATGATCCTTTCTTATACCCCGGGGGGTATTAGTGTGGCGCAGTTCTGGGCTGAGCTTCTGGCTGAGTTGCAGGGGCTGAGTACTGGGCTGCGGTGTTCGGACAGTTCGGCCGCCGAATGGGCGCCCCGATGGCCCTAGGCCAGTGCGAGGAAGAGCTTCTCCATCTGCTCGCGGGTGAGGGCGGGTTGCTCACCGCGGAGCTCGGCGTCCTGGCACTGGCGGATTCCGCTGGCGACGATCTTGAAGCCGGCCCGGTCGATCGCCCGAGAGGCGGCAGCGAGCTGGGTGACGATGTCGGAGCAGTTGCGACCGTCCTCGATCATCGCGATGATGCCGCCGATCTGGCCCTGCGCGCGACGCAGTCGGTTCACGACCTCCTGCGACACTGAGTCATCGATCTGCATGCCGAGTCTCCTGCTCGTTGGGGACGCCTCATCGTATACCCCTGGGGGTACCCCTGACAAGCACAACCGGCGCGTAGGGGTCGGTTCAGCCGACCGCGACGAAGACGTGTGAGGCCATCGCGTCGTCGAGTTCGGCGTACTCCATGCCGCTGCCCACCATCACCCCGGCCTCGGTGCGACGCACCTTCACC
>JANLWJ010000017.1:0-5186 GCA_031364455.1 Actinomycetes bacterium
GCGCTGCCGGCCAACGACAAGAGCACCGCGATGGGTACCCGCGGGCCGTGGTCGAGTCTTAGGCGATGGACCGGGAACTGTTTGGACAGCGAGTACCTGCGACGACACATTTCAGCTGACCGCTGGCTGTTCATCCGCTACGAAGACTTCGTCGCTGACCCCCGGTCCGCCATTGACGACATTCTCGACCTCGTGGGTCGCCCACCCAGTGACAACCCGGTGCAGGCTGACGGCTCGGTGACCATGACGGGCAACCACACGGTGGCCGGGAACCCCAACCGCTTCGACAAGGGTGCCGTGAAGATTCGCTCAGATGACGAGTGGGTGCGTCCCGAACCGCGCGCTCGGCAGATCGTGCTCGGCATCGCCGCGCTACCGCTGATGCGCAAGTATCACTACGCGGTGAAGCCTGCTGCCGCAGCGCACCTCAGCGACGAGGGTGCCGCGTCACCTACGAGCGGCTAACCAGCACACTGACCGCCTCACGCAGGTCGGTGTAGGAACGGTCCCGGACTGCGCGCTTGAGACTGTCGCTAAGCCTGACGGCACGGCGGGTGCGCAACCTCGACAATGCGGCCTCGGCTTTGAAGGCGCGCTCGGCCATCTCCTCGACGGTGGCGTCAGGTGCGATGGCGAACTCTTGCGGTGGTAGGTCAGCCGCGGCCTGCCAGACGTCACGGCGTTGGGCAAGGTCAGTACCCGAGATGAGCCACGCATCCTTGGGTGGGTTGAGGGCACCGGTCGTTGGCTGGGGGGAACCGATGTCGTATCCGTAGATCGCCCCGAGTGACCCGCATACGTCCTCGAGCACAGCGAGGTCTTCTGTGGTCAGCTGGTCGAGCCAACGTTGCGCACGCTTGGGATCGATGGCCTTGTGAGCCACGGTGCCACCATCGACGAGCCGTGGTGCGTTCCTGTCGCGCTGCGCCTTGTGGTGTTCGACAAGGGCCGGAGACCAATCCTCGTTGAGCCAGGACATGAGCCCACGAGTCACTGGCTCAGGGGTGGCCACCAGATCCTCGTAGCGGCACAGCAGAAAGCGGTCACCGAGGTCAGCTCCGCTTTGGGTCAAGGTTGCGTTGGTCTCGTTCCAGTAGCGCGCGGCGGCGTCGACGGAGTAGTGGAAGCTCTGCTTGAGTGAGGCGACAGCGCCCCCGGGGTGGCGCACGAGCCCGATGAAGACAGCGTCAGGGAAGATCTCGGCCATTGCCGGCATGTGCAGCGTGTGGAACGGCGTCTTCTCGCCCCAGCGCACCTTTCCCTGCTCTTGTGCATGGCGCGTGAACATCCCGCCGAAGAAGTCGCGCAGCCGCTCATCGAGCTCGTCCTCGGACCAGCCGATTCTGCCGTACCACTCGGCTCCGTTGCGCCACCCTGGGATCTTCTTGACGGCGGCCGCTGCCCCCATAAAGCCAGTTTCGGAGCCGATGGCGATCGAGGGATGGCTGTCCAGGATGAGGCGCAACAGGGTCGTGCCCGACCTCATACCGCCAACCACGAAGATCGGTCCCGCCACAGTCTGGCCCTCCGGTTGTCCATCTTCTGCCGCTCTCGGTGCAAGAGTCCGCGTCAGAAGACAATAGTCCCGGCCCCTCTCGGGCGGATGCGGGTTCGGCTATCCTTGCCTTCCTCAGGGAGTCGATGGCTGCGTTCACAAAGGCGGTCTCGACCCTCCTCTCGTTCGCTGGTTTGTGCGTCGGGCGCACGAGCGACTCGACGTGATCGTTGTCTGGGGGGCCAGCCGAAGTATGAATGTGAAGCGCGATGCGGGCGACCCGCCCGATCCGCCCGATGAGCGCGGCGTCTTCAACGACGACGGTGCCTTCGACGAGGCCGGTGCCTTCGACGATGGCGACGAGCCAGACGAGATCGAAAAGCGCCGCGAGATCGACGAGCGAGACGAGAGCAGCGACCTCCTCGAGGGCGACGACGACCGTGGCCGCGCCGAAGACACCAAGCACCTGCGCGGGTCAACGGCCCTGCTGATGGGTCGAGGGGTCGCCCTCCTCATCACGCTGGCCACGCAGATCGCCATGGTCCGTGGCCTCACCATCGAAGAGTTCGGCTCGTTCGCCTACGCTTTCGCGTTGGCTGTTGCCGGGCGGCAGATCCTCAGCCTTGGTCAGGGCAAGATGCTCAGTCGGTTCATGGCCAAGTACGACGAGGAACGCGACTTTGCTCGCATGTTCGGGAGCATGGCCGTTACCGGCATCACGATCTGTCTGACGAGTGCGTTGGCCCTGGGGATCCTCGTTTTTCTTGCATCGCAGGGCATCGGGAGCGACTCCGGCCTCGACTACCAGATTCTCCTTGTGCTCTTCCTTCTCGCCCCAATGGAGGCGCTCGACCAAGTCTTCGTGTCGCTCTTCGCGGTCTTCTCCAAAGCTCGCTCGATCATCTTCCGGAAGTACCTCTTCACTCCCTTGCTTCGGCTAGGCGTGGTGATCGCGATGGTTGCCCTTAACAGCAGCATCGTGTTCCTTGCTGTCGGCTACGTCATCACCGGGCTGCTCGGCCTCTTCGTCTACAGCCAGCTCTTCGTGAGAGAGCTCCGGCAACGGGAGCTGCTCCGAGAGCTTCACCCGCGCCGGCTCATCTACCCGGCGCGCGAGATGATCAGCTTCTCGATCCCGACGCTCACGACCGAGCTGGTGTTCCTCGCGACCAACACGGTCAGTGTGATGATCCTGGCTTCACAGGCCGGCGTTGCGGCGGTTGCCCAATTCCGGGCGGTGATGCCAACTGCGCGACTCAACCAGTTCGTCTTCATTACCTTCGTGACGTTCTTCTTGCCGACTGTTTCGCGGTTGTTCGCGCGGAATCTGTCTGAGCGACTACGCGAGACCTACTGGCACTCTGCACTGGTGCTCGCGGTGATGACGTTCCCGATCATCGCTATGACTGGACCGTTCGCGGAGCAGACAACGGTGACCCTGTTCGGTGAGCGCTACGCCGACTCCGCGATCATCATGGCGCTGCTGTCTTTGGGCTATTACTTCAACGTCTCCTTCGGTTACAACGCCTTCATGCTGCAGGTGTACGGAAAGCTCCGCTTCTTGACCGTTGTCAATGTTTCGGCTGCGGCTTTGAGTGTGGGGCTGACGTTCGCCCTGGTCCCCGTCGCTGGGGCAGTCGGGGTTGCCATCGCCAGCTGTCTGACCCTTGTCTGCCAGAATCTTGCCAACCAGATCATGCTCTCGCGGACCATCGAGACGTCCTTCATCGACCGCAGTGTGTTGCGTCCCTACCTGCTGATCGTCATACTCCTCACGATCCTCACGGCCGTCGCGGTGGTCGTACAGCCCAACTTCGTGGTCGCTCTGGTGGTGTCAGCACTCGTGTCACTGGCGCTGCTGCGACTGTCTCGCAAGCAGCTGAAACTGGCCGAGACCTTCCCGGAGATCACCAAGCTGGGCTGGCCGGCTCGTCTGCTCACCTAGGCGCCGCATCTCCCGCTCCGGTGGTGGCTGGACCGGGGCAATCCGCCGGATACGCTGGCGAGTCCGAGGAATGGGGGAGGTGCGAGTGCGCAGTCGTGGGTGGGTCGTCGTCACCGTTGTCGTGGTGCTGGCTGTGGTGTTCGCGGGGCTTGGGGCGTCCCTGTTCCTCGGCGGTGGGGCGTCCGGACCCGTACCGGCGCCGACGGCTTCCGTCCCGTCGCTCGCCCCTGGCCAGGCGGCGTCTTTCGAGCTGCGTCAGGTGTACTTCCAGGAGTCCGGTGACATCCAGCGCAAACCACCAATCCCGCCAGGGCCGGCCAACGGCGGCAAAGATGCCACCGGTGACCTGCTGCGCGTCGACTGCAACCTGCCCCCGCGTCCGGCGGCCCCCGACGACAACGTGATCCTGTGCGACTCGTTCGGCTTCAGGTACGGACTCGGCCCCAGTGAGCTGCCGCCGGACGGCGTCGCCGATGCAATCGCCCAGCAGGGTGCGTTCGATGACTGGGTGGTGCAGGTGACGCTGACCGACGACGCCGCGTCGGACTTCGAGGACGTGACGAAGCGGGTCTCCACCTTGGGGCCACCACTGAACCAGCTCGCCATCGTGCTGAACGGGGCCGTTGTTTCGGCGCCGGCGGTGCAGGAGCCGGTCAAGGGCGGGACGCTGCAGATTACCGGTGGCTTCACCCAGGGCGAGGCGGAGGCGTTGGCGACAGCACTGGGGTGACTAGTCACTGAGAACGAAGTCGAGTGGCGCCCGGCCCTTGATCATTCCGGGGTAACGGGCGCATGCTGTGTTCCGAGGGCCGAGGCACACAGCCCTCCAGGGGATCTATCGCGGAGGTTTTCGATGTTCCTACAGGTCATGCAAGGCAAGGTCCGCGACCGGGACCTGCTCGAGCGGCAGATGGAAATCTGGCGCACCAACTTCAGGCAGAATGCCACCGGCTTCCTCGGTGCGACCACTGGGTTCACCGATGACGGAGGGTTCGTGGCGCTGGCGCGCTTTGAGTCAACAGAGGCGGCCGAGGCGAACTCCCACATGCCTGAGCAGAACGCGTGGTGGGAGGCGATGTCGTCGGCCTTCGACGGCGAGGTGGACTTCACCGACTGCACAGAGGTCGACACGATGATGGGCGGGGGCTCGAACGAGGCCGGCTTCGTCCAGATCATGCGCGGACGCGCGGTCGACCCGGCGGCCATGCGCACTGGCAGCGCGGCGATGGAGGACGAACTCGCCGCCGCCCGGCCCGACATCGTCGGCGGCATCGTCGGTTGGCACGGTGACCGCGAGTTCGTCCAGGCGATCTACTTCACGTCCGAGGACGCTGCACGCGCCGGTGAGAAGACGATGCAGGACGATGCGGGCACCGCCGAGTGGGAGGCGATGATTGACGGCCCGATGACGTTCACCGACCTGCACGACATCCGGCTCGACTGACGTTCGCCGGTCTCATGGGGTCGATGACAGGATCGGCCCCATGAGTTCTGACCTGACCGCCGCTGAGGCGCTTGGGCTGCGCATGGCGAGCCTGCAGCTGGCGGCGTCCGCCGCCGTGCCGGTGCCGACGGATGTCGGTGAGGTTGCCCGGTGGTTCGGCGCGCTGCAGGGGCAGGATCTTGCGAGCCTTCAGTGGTCGCTGGGGCTGCGGCTGCCTGGGTCCACGCTCACTGACGTCGAGGCGGCGCTCGAGGGTGGTTCGGTGCTGCGTACCTGGCCCATGCGGGGGACGATCCACCTGG
>JANLWJ010000070.1:0-11313 GCA_031364455.1 Actinomycetes bacterium
CGAGCCCGTGGCCGTCGCTCCCGACGAAACCCAACAAGGCGGCGCCGAGCGAGCCCTGCGGGTAGACCCGCTTTGCGGTGGGCTCGCTGTAGATACCTGGAAGTCTCAGGGCGGCAACGGCGTCCCACTTCTTCGGGGTGACCTCCTTGGCGACGTACGCGAATTGCAGGTCTCCGTCGATCAGGTTGTAGATGGTCTTGATCGGCTCACCGAGCACTGGTGCGAGGGCTGCAGCAACGGCCACCGGGTCGGCGATCTGTGTCTGGTCAGCTGTGACGTTGACGGCGTCGACAGTGGTTGCCAGGGCGATGCCGTTTGCGTCGGTGATCGCCCCGCGCGTCGCGGGGATCGTGACGGTGCGCAGCCGCTCAGCCTCAGCGGTGGCAGCGTATGCCGCAGCCTCGACGCCCTGCAGCTGCAGTAGCCGACCAGCAAAGAGCGACATCACCATGGCGAGTAGAATGCCAACGGCGACCACACGGCGACGTGGATCGGCTCTCTTTCGATGGCGGGTCGGAGCCTTTCGAGCCGGGCGACCTGCCGCTGGCGCTGGCCGTCGTGCCTGCGTCACCGATCCGCCCCTCCGTTGCCCTTGTCGCTCTTCCCGGTCCGCCGGTCTTGCTGGTCTTGTGACGCCTGCTGCTCGCCACTCCCCTGCCCGGCACGGGGTTCGGTATCGGACTCGGCCTCCGATACAACCACGGGCGGTGGGCTCGCGGCCGGGACCGGCGCGCCGAGAACCTTGCCGTCTTCGGCCCGTAAGAATGCGGGGTTCACCGATGCCACCATCCCCAGCTCAACTGCGCCGCGCGCCAGGCGCTTCGGCGAGGCCAGCACAGCCGCCTTCTGCTGCAGCGCCTGCTCCTGGTCAGTGAGAGCAGCAACATTGGCGTTGAGCTCGTGCAGCGTGAAAGAGCCCTGGGCCAGCAGGGTGTTCAGCAACAGCAGGGCGCCGAGCCCCAGCGAGAGCAGTATCAGAACAACTACGACGAACGGGGCACGCGCCGGGCGATCCACCGGCGCCTGAACCGGCCGAACGGGGGGACGGCTGGCGGGGCGTCGAGCTGGTGCTGTGCTCCTTCGCGCAGGGTGCCCTTGTCGACGCGGTGCCGTTGCCGTACTCACGCCGCGTCCCTGAGGCGCTCGGCTGCCCGCACCCTTGCCGATGCGGCCCGTGGGTTCTCCGCCACTTCGTCAGCGGTCGGGCGTTCGGCTCCACGGGTCAAGAGGGCAAGCTCTGGTCCGCGACCGGGAACCGGAAGATCGACAGGCACATCGTCGACCAGGTGATCTGCCAGAGCCCGCTTGGTGATTCGGTCCTCCAGCGACTGGTACGACATCACAACGACCCGGCCGTGGACGGCCAGCGCGTCGATGGCGGCTGGCAGCGCGCGACGGAGCGCACCCAACTCATCGTTGACCTCGATGCGAAGTGCCTGAAACGTTCGCTTCGCCGGGTGCCCACCGGTCCGCTGCGCCGGAGCTGGCACGGCCTCTCGAATCGCCTCCACCAGCTCGGCACTGGTGGTCAGGGGGCGTCGCGCCGCGATCACTCGAGCGATCCGGGTCGCGAACCGTTCTTCGCCGTACTCCCTCAGGACACGGGCGAGCTCGGCGACGCTGTACTCGTTCACGATGTCGGCGGCGGTGAGCTCAGCCGTCGGGTCCATCCGCATGTCCAACGGGGCGTCGTAGGAGTAGGCAAACCCCCGCTCCTTCTGGTCGAGCTGCATCGAGGAGACACCGAGGTCGAGAAGCACGCCTTGAACGCGCGGGAGCCCCGACAGGCCAAGGTCGGCGAGGACCTGCGGGATCTCGTCGTAGACCGCGTGGACCAAAGTGGTGCGCTCGGCGACATCGGCCAGTCGGTCGCCGGCGATGGCCAGCGCACCTGGGTCGCGGTCAATGCCGACCAGGCGCGCCTCCGGGCAGGAGCGCAGGAGCGCCCCGCTGTGTCCGCCTAGGCCGACGGTGGCGTCCACGAGTATCGAGCCCGGCTGCTGCAGCGCTGGAGCGAGCAACGCAACGACCCGGTCACACATCACCGGGGCGTGGGTCGGCTCGGTCATGCGCTGACCCAGCTGCTCGCGCCAGCCACCGTGACCCAGACCACCGCTGTGGTGAGGGCAACGGCGACCGGAACCGCAACCCGAGGGGTTAAGCCACCCCTACGGTGAACCTTCCCAATGCGCCAACGAACGGACCGGGCCACTCGCAACGCACCAACGACACCGACCTCGCGGATCGGGCTGATGCCCAACGTGCCACTCATGCTCGACCCTTCACGTGCGGCTGGACTGGATAGGACTGAAGGCAACTGGGGCTGGCCAGAGATCGTTCGGCCCTGATGGCCTGGTCTTCCTCCGCTCCGACTTCGGGGCCTGGCACCGGGGAAGGTGCGCCAGGAACAGCCCAGAGGAAGCAGAGCGGCGGAAGACCACGCCGCAGGGACGTCGAGATCAGATGCCGGGCAGCACCTCCTCGGTGAGGTCGGCGTAAGCGCCCTCGCTGGGGCCGATGTAGTCCGTCCAGCGGGTTGAGTCCCAGATCTCGACCCGGGCACCCGCTCCGATGACGACGCACTCCTTGCTCAGCCCCGCGTAGTCACGCAAAGTCGGCGGGATCGTGATGCGGCCCTGGCGGTCGGGGAGCTCGTCGGATGCGCCAGAGAGCAGTACTCGGACGTAGTCGCGCGCCCCTTTGTTCGACAGCGGTGCGCTCTCGAAGCGGCGGGCGTGGGCGAAGAACTCATCGCGGGGGAAGACGAAGAGCGAGTGCTCCTGGCCCTTGGTGATCACCAAGCCCCCCTGGAGGGGCTCACGAAACTTCGCCGGCAGGAAGAGCCGGCCCTTGTCGTCGAGCTTGGGGTAGTGCGTGCCCAAGAACATCGGCTCTGCCTCCCCTCTCCGCTCTCATCCACGATGCGCCACCATACTCCACTTTCCCCCACCGTCAACCACTTCGACCCTTTCATTCCCGTACTTGAGGGAAGAAGTCGCAGATCAAGATGGTGGAGTGAAGTGGAGGAGTGAATTGAGGCAGCCGCTTCGCCACACCCCGATTACGCTGGAGCCCCTGACCCCGAGGCGTCCCCATGCGTTCGCCACCGACCCACAGGAGGCCCGGTGCCCCACCCCGCTCCCCTGGAGGTGCTGTGACAGCGGTCGACCGCTCAGCTCCGGCCCTGGGTGTATCGACACAGGGCGCCCAGATCGGCGAGACCATTGCCGGGGTCATCGAGGGCAAGCCGGAAGCCATTCGCCTCGCCCTAGTCACCTTGTTGGCCGAAGGGCACCTGCTGATCGAGGATGTTCCCGGCGTCGGCAAGACGATGCTCGCGAAGTCGCTGGCCAGAGCCCTCGACTGCACCGTGCGGCGTATCCAGTTCACCCCCGACCTGCTGCCCAGCGACATCACCGGCGTCAGCGTCTTCAACCAGGAGACGCGCGACTTCGAGTTCCGCCCCGGGGCGGTCTTCGCCAACGTTGTCATCGGCGACGAGATCAACCGAGCTTCACCGAAGACACAGTCGGCGCTGCTCGAAGCCATGGAGGAGCACCAGGTCACCGTCGACGGCGCGACCTACCCGCTAGCGACGCCATTCATGGTGGTCGCCACCCAGAACCCGATCGAGATGGAGGGCACCTATCCACTGCCTGAGGCGCAACGCGATCGCTTCATGGCCAGGCTCTCTATGGGATACCCCGAACGCGCGGCCGAGATGGACATGCTCGCTGCGCAGAGTTCGGGACGACCCCTCGACGCGATTTCTCCCGTCGCGACCGCATCCGACGTCGCTGAAATGATCGGACAGGTGCGCGACCTCCACGTCAGCACCGAGGTGCACCGGTACGCCGTCGATCTCGTCGTCGCATCGCGTCGCCACCCTGACCTACGACTCGGAGCGTCGCCACGGGCCACACTGCAACTGATCCGCGCAGCGAAGGCATCGGCCGCCCTCGACGACCGTGACTACGTCATCCCTGATGATGTCCGCTCATTGGCAGTCTCCGTTCTCGCGCATCGGCTGCTTCTCACCGCCGAGGCGCAGATCGCTCGGCGTACCAGTGTCTCGGTCGTCGAGGCGCTGGTCGACAGCACGGCGATCCCGGCAGGTTGACGTGCGGGCCGCACTGGCGGGACTGACGCCTCGGGGCCGGGCACTCCTCGCAGCCGGCCTTACTGCATTCGTACTTGCCGCCATGCTCGACCAGCAGGACATCATGCGTGTCGGTCTGCTGGCGAGCGCACTTCCGCTGCTCGCAGCTGCCAGCGTGGCCCGGACCCGTTTCCGGCTGGCCTCCGACCGAATCGTGGAGCCGTCCCGAACGCCGGCTGGAGATTCGGCGACCGTAACGGTGCGGTTGGAGAACGTCGCCCACCTGCCCACCGGGCTACTCATGGTGGAGGACACCGTGCCACCGGCGCTCGGGCCGCGGCCGCGCTTTGTCGTGGACCGACTGGCTCCTCTCAGCGTCAGATCGGTCAGCTACACGGTGCACGCTGACCGGCGAGGGCGCTATCCCATCGGCCCGCTGTCGGTGCGGCTCACCGACCCGTTTGGGTTCTGCCAGCTCGACCGGTCGTTCAGCGGGCAACGCCATCTCCTGGTCACGCCACGCGTCGAACCACTCCCTTCCGTGCCGCTCTCTGGCGACTGGTCGGGTACCGGTGAGAGCCGATCCCGGTCCATCGCGGCCGCAGGAGAGGACGACGTCGCCGTTCGCGAGTACCGGCACGGCGACGAACTGCGCCGGGTCCACTGGCGTGCGACAGCTCGGTCGGGCGCGCTCATGGTTCGCCGGGAGGAGCAGCCATGGGAGAGCCGAGCCACCGTGATCCTCGACGACCGACAGAGCGCCCACGTCGGCGAGTCGCTGTCGGGGTCATTCGAACGTGCTGTCGGCGCCACCGCATCCATCGGCCTGCACCTCTCACACCGCGGCTACGCCGTGCGACTGGTCGCCGACGGACAAGAGCTCACCACCAAGAGCGCGGTCGACGACGGCTCTAGTAGTGACCCGACCGGCATGCTGCTCGACGCCCTGGCCGTGGCAGAACCGTCGCGCTCTGCCAGCATCCACTCACTCACGGGCTCGGTTCGCCACGGTAGCGACGGTCTCATCGTTATCGTCCTCGGTGCGATCACCGTCAACGAAGCCGACCAGCTGGCGCGGGCCAGGCATGGCATGGGCACGACCGTTGCAGTCACCCTTGACACCGCGTCATGGCGCGACAGCAGGGCAGCCAGCGACACTGTCGACGCCTGGGCGCTCCTGCGGGCAGCCGGGTGGGCCGTTGTGCCACTGCGGCGCGGCGAGCTGCTCTCCGACGTCTGGTCGCGCCTGGGCTTCTCAGGAGGCTTCTCCGGCTCGGCGACCGTCGCCTCAGAGGTACCGGCATGACCGGGCGACGCGCGCTCCTGCACCAGCTTCGGCCCACACTCGCCGCAGCGGCTGCCGTCGCCCTGACCACCGTTGCACTCTCACCAACCGTGACCGGCGGCCCTTGGTTTGCCAAGTCGTTGATGGCGATCGCAACTGTCGCGGTCGTCGGTGCCTTTAGTCGGGCACTCTCGCTTCCCGCGTGGGCGGTGATCGCCGCGCAGGGCATAGCTCTGCTGCTATTGCTCACGCTGTTCTTCGCTGGCGACGCCGCGCGATTCGGCGTCCTTCCCGGTGGCGATGTCTGGCGCGAGTTCGGGAATCTCGTGCGCGATGGAAACGTCGTGATCACTGAAGAGATCGCACCCGTCACGGCCACGGCAGGAATTCAGTTTCTGGTGGTCGGTGGTGTGGCACTTGTCGCATGGACCGTCGACGCCATTGCCGTCAGCGGGCGACGCGCAGCGCTCGCCGGCATCCCATTGCTGGCGCTTTACCTGGTTCCGGCAACGGTGCTTCCCGACGGCGTGCCATGGCCCTTGTTCCTGGCTGCAGGTGTTGGCTGGCTGATACTGCTGCTCGAGGACGGGCGCGTCGCACTCTCCCGCTGGGGACGGCCTATCGATGGCGGGACCGACGGCAAGGTGCATTCGATCGGCGGCACAGGGCGCAGGTTGGGCGCAGCAGCGCTCACCGTTGCGGTCATCGTCCCGGTGATTCTTCCGAGCCTCGACGACGGCAGATTCGGTGGCGGATCTGGCGACGGCAGCGAAGGCAACGGAGACGGTGACTCGTCGGCGAGTGCACGCACGGTTATCACCATCAACCCGATTACCGACTTGCAGCGCAACCTGACCCAGCAGGACGACAGCTCGGTGCTCTTCTACACGACCGACGCGCAGACTCCTCAGTACCTCCGGATCGCCACCCTCGACCAGTTCGACGGCAACACCTGGACCCTCGAGGAGATGGCGGCAGGAGGTGACCAACAGGCGTCCCGCGGTTTGCCGAGTCCCCCAGGACTTTCTGAGCAAGTCGCCCAGTCAACGGTGAGCTACGACATCACGGTCGGTGCACTCGACACCCCGCGGCTGCCACTCCCCTACCCCGTCACCGAGGTCGACATCGCTGGTGACTGGCGCTGGGACGAGCAGACCTTCGACGTGTTCACCGCCGAAGAAGAGGGTTCGGCTTTCGCTCAGAAGTACGTCGCAACCGCTCTGGAGGTCACCCCAACCATCGAGCAGCTGCAGGCCGCACCACCAGCGGACCCATCGGTCGACAACTCGCTCTACCCATGGCTCGGAGTCCCCGATGGAGTAGCGGAACGGCTGCGCCCACTGGCTGAGAACGTCACCGCCGACGGAACAACTGACTACGACCGAGCCTTGGCGCTGCAGAACTGGTTCCGTACCGATTTCGCCTACAGCCTTGACACGGTGGAGGGCAACGCCACCGAAGCCCTTGACGACTTCTTGCGTGACCGCAGTGGGTACTGCGAGCAGTTCGCGGCGACGATGGCCCTGATGGCTCGCACCCTCGACATCCCCTCCCGGGTGCAGGTCGGCTTCACCCCTGGTGAACAAGCCGACGACGGCACGTGGGTCGTCACGGTCCATGACGCGCACGCCTGGCCCGAGCTGTGGTTCGAGGGCGTTGGGTGGGTGCGGTTCGAGCCAACACCAGGTGGCGGCGACGGTGGGGCGACCCCGGGTTGGGCCCCCGTTCCGCAGGACAGCACCCGACCGAACTCAGGCGGTCGGCCCGACGATGGCGGTGGTGGCGTGGTGCTCCGCCGTGGCGGCGGCCAGATCGGCGAACGCGGAGGGCGTCCCCCGAACCTGGAAGAGGTGCTCAGGGCAAACCGAGGCGGTCAGTCGGTGGGGTCTGGCTCAGCTGCCGCCGGCACCGAGCAGGGCAACGGCTCGACGGTCCTGCTGTGGCTGCTGCTCATCGCGGTGGTTGGTGCCTCAGTCGCCGCACCCAAGACAGCGTCCTTTGCCGTTCGCCAGGCCCGCTGGCGCAGTGCCGACGGGGTCGAGGATGCGGTGTCGGCAGCCTGGGCTGACCTGCTCGACGCAGCAACCGACGTCGACCTTCGCCCTATGCCGACTGAGACACCGCGCGACCTGGCGCAGCGCATCCCGACCCGGGGTGGCCTCGACGCCGTCCGCGCGGCACAGCTGCGCCAGCTGGCGAGTTGGGTCGAGCTACTGCGCTACCGCGGCACCGTCGATACAACGCTGACCGTTTCGGAGATCAGGCGGTTGGCTGACGACATCCGTACCGACTTGTTCGCAGCCATCTCGCCACGGGATCGACGCCATGCCAAGTGGTGGCCTACGTCTGGTCGCATCGCACTGGCCAACGGGTGGAACATCGTCACCGACGCAGTCGCCATTTGGTGGCAGCAGCGGACAGCGCGGAAGTCTCGGCAGGAAGCGCCGACGGGCTGAGCGCTTTGGTTCTGTTCGGTTACTGGTCGCCGTCGCGGCGGCGATCCCACCGCTCTTCGATGCGGCTCATGAACCCCGAGCGCTGCGGGCTCTTGGGTGACTGCTGAGCAACTGGCGCCGCGGCGGTCGGGCCACCTTGCCATCCAGTACTGGCCCACCAGCCGCCACCCAACATCACCAGGAATCCAGCGACACCGAGCCACCAGAACTGCGAGGCCACTCCGGCCACGAGGAGAGCAAGGCCACCAGCGACACCGAGCACGCCAAGCAAGAGGCGGTGCCTCGAGCGAAGTGATCGACCACTTCCGCGCAGCGTCGATGCCAACTTGGGGTCGTCGGCGTAGAGCTGACGCTCCATCTGCTCGAGTAGGCGCTGCTCGTGCTCAGAGAGCGGCATGGCCTCCTCCTCGCTGGGCTACTGCAGTTGGCCCCGGGGTGACCCCGGGGACGAGGGAATCCAGTCGTCCCTCACGACCAGGATAGGTCCCCAAGCGCGAGGGCGAAACTCCACCGGCAATTCGCCGGCAAACTGTCACCGATTCTTCATCGGCACGGCCCATCTCGGTCTGGAGCCCGGCTGGCACCTCACGGTTCGGGCGACTCGACCAGGCTCGCCGGCCGGACCACCCCCCGACCGAACCGGTCGGCGGCTCGATCTGACGCCCGCTCGGCCTCGCGCCAGGCCTCGGGTCGCTCGTCGAAGGTGAGCTGGTGGGCGACCTCCGACCCCTCAACCAGACCCTCCACCCGGACACCGACCAGGCGCAGGCGCAGGCGGGCGCGATCTAGACCAAGGGCGTCGAAGAGGGCAACGACCGTCGCGTAGATGTCGCGGGCGACATCGGTCGGATGAGCCAACGTACGCGAGCGGGTGATCGTGGTGAAGTCGGCGAACCGCACCCGGATGGCGATGGTCCTTCCGGCCAGCTCGCGGCTGCGCAGTTGCCGCGCCACCGTCTGCGACAGCGCCAACAGCTCGCGATAGACCACCTCGACATCGTCGACGTCGGTCTCAAAGGTGCGGTCCCTGCCGATGCTCTTCTCCTGCGTATCGGCGACGACGGTGCGCTCATCACGTCCCCACGCCAGCTCCCACAGGTGACGCCCGGCTGCCGGGCCGATGGCGCGTTCGAGGGTTCGGACCGGAGTGTTCGCAAGGTCGGCGACAGTGCGGAGCCCGAGGCGGTGCAAGGCCTCTTCGGTCTTGTCACCCACGCCCCACAGGGCACCGATCTGGAGCGGGTGCAGGAATTCGATGACTTTGTCGGCAGGGACGACCAGCAGCCCGTCGGGCTTGCACAGCCCGGAAGCGAGCTTGGCGACGAACTTGGTGGACGCCACGCCGACCGAGCAGGTGATGCCCTGCTCATCCTGGACCTTGGTACGGATCAGCTCGCCGATCTCAGCTGGAGACCCGAGCCTGCGTTGCGTACCGCTGACGTCGAGGAAGGCCTCATCGAGACTGAGCGGCTCGACTGCCGGGGTGATCGAGCCGAAGATCGCCATCACGCCCGACGAGATGCGCGAGTAGTCCTCGTGGTGCGGAGCCAGAAAGGTCGCGTTAGGACAGAGCCGGCGGGCACGCGAGGTGGGCATCGCCGAGTGGACGCCAAGTGCACGCGCCTCGTAGGTGGCCGACAGGACGACGCCCCTGGTCCCTCCACCGGCTACGACAACGGGAGTGCCGACGAGCTCAGGATGACGGAGCAGCTCGACCGAGGCGTAGAACGCGTCCATGTCGACATGGAGGACAGCGCATCCGGTGTCATCGGCGACTTCGCCGCCGGTCCTGGATGGACCTGAGGTCGAGCGACCGAGCTGCTGCCTGCTCACCGCGGCCCGCCACCCCTCGCAACGTGTGAACTCACCGGGGGCATAGCCCCAGCCAACTCACACGTTGCCAATGCTGCACGGGGTTCACCCGGTCATCCTCTCAGCCACCTGAGCTCCCGGGGCTGGAGTGCCAGAGCTTTCGGGGCGGTGTCCCGCGGTTCACGTCATCGCCGGCCGGACGTACGTCGGCGTACGGAGACTGCCGGAAGCCGCTGGGGTGGACCAGGACGCGTCGGCGTCCCATTCCCCCGGCCGTGACCCCAGGGGCTGGCTCGTCGCGGGCCGGACCGGCCGGGGCCTGCATCTCATCCGCGTCAGCGCTCAAGGGGCTGAGCAGAGGTGGTGTGTCGAGCACCTCGTTGACAGCGGCGACGCCGCGGCGCTGCCACAGGTCGTACAGGCCGGAGAGCTCCCAACACCCGGTGGCACGCAGCGAGACGCCCCGAGGACCAGTCCGGCGCACCTCGCCCCGGATGAGCAGGAGCCATGAGTGGAAGAGCGTTGCGGCATAGGGACCTTGGGCATCCTCGAAGAAGGTCGCATCGACCGGACCGGTGGCATCGTCGAGAGTGACGAAGACGACCCGCCGCCCAGAACGGATCGGCGGTGTCTGAGTGGCCACCTTGACGCCAGCGACCAAGATCTCACTGCGCGAGCGACAGGTGAGCAGGTCGCGGGAGCGCACGACGTCGAGCGAACGCAGCAACGGAGTGTAGAAGTCGATGACATGTCGGCTGGCGTCCAGACCGAGGACGTCGAGCTCGGCCCTGACCTGCTCGGCGCCGGTCATCTCCGGCAGACCGGAGGGGGCGACCTGCTCATCGCTGGGACCGAGCGGGAAGGAGAGCTGGGTATCGAGCCCGACTGCTCCTGAATACCTAGTGCCGGACTTGGCTCGACGTGAGGTTGGCATCGCGGTCCAGCGGTCGAGCTCGGCTACTTGCAGCAACAGGTCTCGGCGGGTGATCCGGCGGCGCGCCGATGCAGCAGGAAGAGTGAGGTCGATGCCGTGCAGCGCATCGAAGCCTCCGGCAAGCACGAGCCGTTCGACGACCGGACGCGAGACTCCGGCCCGGTGCCAGAAGTCGGTGAGCGAACGAAAGGGCTGCCCTGCCACGATCTGGTCGACCTCGGCGTCGCTGATGCCCTTGACCTCGGCCAGTGCGATGCGGATGCCGTACCCGCTGGCGTCCGGCAGCACCGGATGGTCGAGCACGCCGCGGGCCCGGCTGGTCGCTGAGTCGGCGACCGGGAGAGTGCGGGGCGGCGGTGCAGGGGCATCTGCGGAGTCGAGTACCTCGACCCGTTCGACCCGGTAGCCGTGCCGGGAGACATTGACGTCGAGTGCCAGCACGGTGACGCCGAACTGTCGCGCGTCGTCGAGGATCAGCCGCTTCGGGTACATGCCGGGGTCGTGGGTGAGCACACCGGCGAGGAAACCGGCGGTGTGGTGTGTCTTGAGCCACGCCGACTGGTAGGTCGGCAGGGCGAAGGCGGCCGCATGTGCCTTGCAGAACCCGAAGGAGGCGAACGCGCGCAGCACGTCCCAGATGCGTTCGATCGTCGGCAGGTCGTAGCCACACAACCGTGCGTTTCGGTAGAACCACTCACGGGTCTCGGCCTGGCCATCGGGGTCGCCG
>JANLWJ010000088.1:0-4262 GCA_031364455.1 Actinomycetes bacterium
TCAGGATTGGTGAATTGGGTGCGCTTTTCAGACGATCCTGGACTCGAAAGCGCACCTAAATCTTCATAGCGACACTTCATAGAGACGTCGAGTCACTTCCGCGGCCCTTCCAATGACGCGTCACCGACATCAACATTTCGACCTGTGCTAGTTCAACGGCAGGGCTAGTCCAACGGCAGGGCTAGTCCAACGGCAGGGCTAGTCCAACGGCAGGGCTCGGCGGGCCTCCGGGTTGAGGACACCCCAGGTGATCAGCTGCTCGGTGAGCGCACCAGGAGACTGGTCGTAGATCACCGCGAGGGTGCGTAGGTCCTCTTGGCGGATCGACAGGATGCGGCCGTTGTAGTCGCCGCGCTGGCTCTGAATGGTCTGCGCATACCGGGCGAGCGGCCCGGCCTTCTCGGCTGGCACCTGGTTGAGCTGCTCAAGGTCGATGACCAGACGAGGGGGAGGCTCTGCTGCTGCTGCCGGACTGCTGTCCGGCAGCAGCTCGCTCACCGGGACGCCGTAGAAGTCGGCGAGCTCAGCGAGCTTCTGGACGGTGACCGCACGGTCGCCGCGCTCGTATGAGCCGACGACGACGGCCTTCCACCGCTCGTTCGACTTCTCCTCGACACCATGAAGGGAGAGTCCCTGCTGCGTACGGATCGCCCGCAGCCGTGCCCCGAGCGCCTTTGCGTAGTCAGTCACTGCGCACCTTTCGTCTGGGCCCGACTGAAGTCGGGCGTCCCCCCGGGTGTTCTGAGCCTTCAAGAGTGCGATGAAACCATTGGTTCCAGAGCTCTGGTCACCCCTGCTGTGCGTGTGGCCTTCGGCGCCCCGAACGCTGTGTGGTCACGCTGAGTAGCGTTACTGAGCGTGATCGAAACGTCAAGGGGAACGCGGCAATCTGTCCCGAATGCACCCCAGATTCCCCCGAATGGCCATTCAGGATTCGTCGCGGAGCGTGGTCGCACCGGCCCGGTCGCTCCCCGGCATTCGGGTGACAGGCTACGGATCGGGCGGGCATGGCCACGCTCGGTGATCGGGGGTGAGGGGTCTTCGGCGGTCTGGTGGCCTTCGCTAAGGTGATGGTGTTCGACGTCCTTTAAGTCCGTCCAGTGAGGCGGGAAAGGAGGTTCGCCATGGTTCGGCCCGAATCCGCTACCGAGGACCGCGAGGTTCTTGATGCTGACGACGTCCAGCGTGCGCTGACCCGTATCGCCCACGAAGTGCTCGAGCGCAACAAGGGTGCTCAGTCCGTGGTCCTGCTCGGCATTCCCACGCGTGGTGTTCCGCTGGCGCAACGGTTGGCACAGCGGATCGGCGAGGTCGAGGGAACGACCATTCCGTTCGGGTCGCTCGACATCACGATGTTCCGCGACGACCTACGCCTGCGCCCAGCGCGTGGACTCCGGCGAACCGAGCTCCCCGCCGGTGGCATCGATGACGCTGTCGTCGTCCTCGTTGACGACGTGCTCTTCTCCGGCCGCTCGATCCGCGCAGCGCTCGATGCGCTGAGCGAGTTAGGACGGCCCCGCGCGGTGCAGTTGGCAGTTCTCGTCGACCGCGGGCATCGGCAGTTCCCGATCCGGGCCGACTACGTCGGCAAGAACCTGCCGACCTCGACGCGCGAGACGGTGCGCGTCCTCGTTGCCGAGTTCGATGGCCGGGACGCCGTGCTCATCGGCGGTTCTGATTCCGAAACCATCGACACCGACGAAGATGCATCGTCATGACTCGGCACCTGCTCTCCGCTGCCGACCTCTCACTCGACGATGCGACGCTGATCCTAGACACCGCTGACGAGCTCGCGCGGCTATCGGACCGACCAGTCAAGAAGCTCCCAACCCTGCGCGGGCGCACGGTCGTCAACCTTTTCTTCGAAGACTCCACCCGTACCCGGATCTCGTTCGAGGCAGCAGCCAAGCGGCTCTCTGCCGACGTCATCAACTTCAGCGCAAAAGGTTCGAGCGTCTCTAAAGGTGAGAGCCTGAAGGACACGGCCCTGACGCTCGAGGCGATGGGTGCCGACGCCGTCGTCATCCGGCACGGAGCCAGTGGGGCCCCACACACGCTGGCTCACTCTGGGTGGATCGGTGGGTCGATCGTCAACGCCGGCGACGGTACGCACGAGCACCCGACCCAAGCACTTCTGGACGCCTTCACGATGCGCAAGCACCTCACATCCATCGAAGGGCGGAAGGTCGTAGTCGTCGGAGACGTGCTGCACAGCCGGGTGGCCCGCTCTAACGTGCTCCTCCTGGCGACGCTCGGCGCCGACGTCACGCTGGTCGCTCCGCCCACCCTGTTGCCGGTGGGTGTCGACTCCTGGCCGTGTAACTACTCCTACGACCTCGACACCAGCATCGTTGGAGCAGACGCGGTGATGATGTTGCGGGTTCAGCAGGAGCGCATGAACGCTGCGTTCTTCCCAAGCGTGCGCGAGTACTCCCGGCGCTACGGACTCGATGGCGACCGGATGGCGCGGCTGCCGGACCACGCGATCGTCATGCACCCCGGCCCGATGAACCGAGGTCTGGAGATCACCGCGGAGGTCGCCGACTCCGAGCGAGCCGTCATCGTCGAACAGGTCACGAACGGAGTCAGTGTGCGGATGGCGGTGCTCTATCTGTTGCTCGGCGGCAGCGACTCAGCGCTGGGAGGTGCCGAATGAGTGCGAGTTCTCCCGCATCGCGCTACCTCGTGAAAGGCGCCAGCATCCTCGGCGGCGAGGCACACGATCTGCTCATCGCTGATGGAGTCATCGCTGCCGTCGGCGCCGATGCAGCGTCAGAGGCCGGCGCCGCTACTGAGATCATTGATGCCTTCGGGCTCGTGGCCTTGCCTGGACTGGTTGATCTCCACACGCACCTGCGCGAACCTGGCCGCGAGGATGCTGAGACCGTAGCGTCCGGCTCTGCCGCCGCCGCTGTCGGCGGGTTCACCGCAGTGCACGCAATGGCGAACACCGACCCCGTTGCCGATACCGCTGGCGTCGTCGAGCAGGTCTGGCACCTCGGTAGACGGGCCGGGCTCTGCGATGTGCACCCGGTCGGCGCGGTCACCGTTGGTCTCGGCGGTAGCGAACTGGCCGAGCTCGGTGCCATGGCCGAGTCGGCTGCACGCGTTCGCGTCTTCTCTGACGATGGCAAGTGCGTCTCCGATGCCGTACTGATGCGGCGGGCCCTTGAGTACGTCAAAGCCTTTGACGGCGTAGTGGCCCAGCACGCCCAGGAACCCCGGCTGACCGAGGGCGCTCAGATGAACGAGGGGTCGGTGTCTGGTGTTCTCGGCTTACGCGGCTGGCCCGCCGTTGCCGAAGAGTCGGTCATTGCGCGCGACGTCCTGCTGGCCGGCCACGTCGGCTCACGTCTTCATGTCTGTCACGTGTCGACCGCTGGCTCGGTCGAGATCCTCCGGTGGGCCAAGGGCAAGGGCATTGATGTCACCGCGGAGGTCACCCCGCACCACCTCTTCCTGACCGACGAGATGGTGCGCAGCTACGACCCGCGCTACAAGGTCAACCCACCCTTGCGAACGCACGAGGACGTCGAGGCGCTACGTCAAGGGTTGGCCGACGGGACGATCGACGCGGTTGCCACTGACCACGCCCCGCACAGCCTGGAGGACAAGGATTGCGAGTGGGCGGCGGCAGCGATGGGGATGGTGGGTCTGGAGACTGCCGTCGGAGTAGTGGCGAGCGCCATGGTCGAGACTGGACTGCTCGACTGGGCTGCGGTGGCCGACCGGATGTCGGTGCGGCCAGCTCGGATCGGGCGGCTGGGCGGGCAGGGGCGTCCAATCGCAGCGGGAGAGCCGGCGAACATCACCCTCATCGACCCCGAGACCCGCTACACCGTCGACGCCACCACGATGCTGTCGCGGAGCCGGAACAGTCCGTACGTCGGCGTCGAGCTGGCAGCCCGTCCAGTCGCGACGTTCCTCCGCGGCCGGCTTACTGCTCGTGATGGTGCGGTGGAAGCGTGAGCGCTGTTCCCACCTTCCTTGCGTCAGCCCCGGTCACCGACTGGCCGGAGCGCATCGTTCTGACACTGGGTGTCGTTGCCCTGATCGGTGTGATGTTGGTGCTCATGCGGTGGGGCTGGGTAAGGCGCGGCAGGCGCCAGAGCGACATCGCCGCGCTGCCTCCGGTACCTGAGCTGCCAGCGGCTCCCGGCATGGGCGCCGTCCCGGCGCGCTATCTCGGTGCCACTCGAGCAGGCGACTGGCTCGACCGGGTGGTCGTCAACGGGCTGGGCGTCCCGAGCGCCGCTCAGGTG
>JANLWJ010000089.1:0-7886 GCA_031364455.1 Actinomycetes bacterium
CGTGCAGGCACTTGACGCGGTCGGGCATGCCACCTGCGGACACTCCAGCAATCTCGGGGACGTCACCGAGGCCTGCTCGATCAGCGAGGTAGTGCTCGTGCGCGTCCCGGTACCGGTCCCGCACCTCGGCGTCGCCTGCCAGACGCTGCTGCATCTGCCGCATGCGCCCTTCGGCCTCCAGGGTGCTCACCGCGCCGGTCAGTCGCGGGCAGGTGAGGTAGTACGTCGTGGGAAAGGGAGTTCCGTCGGGCAGCCGAGGAGCGGTCGTGACGACGTCCGGCTCGCCACACGCGCACCGGTGCGCCACCGCAACCATGCCGCGAGGCTCGCGCCCGAGCTGGCGCTGCACAGCTTCGCGATCTTTGTCGGGCACGGCCGCTGCGTCAGCAGCACTCACCGGTTGTCCGCTTCTTGCACCGAGCCCCACAGCGTGTCGAACCAGGCAACCTCGGGCTCGACTGGTTCACGGATCTCCGGCTTACGGGCTTGCTCCAGGTCCTCTGGGGAGAGGAGCACAAGCCCGGTCTCGCCAGGCATGACGTAGTGCAGACGTTCGCGGGCCTGCTGTTCCACGAAGTCGGCATCGCCCCATCGGTCGACCTGGTCGCGCAGATTGCCGACCCGCGCCTCGAGCGTCGCAGCCTGTTCCTCGGCAGCTGCGATGGCCGCTCGCTGCGCGAGGTACTCGCGGATGGGAAACGCCAGGGACATCACCAGCGCCGCGGCAACCAGGATCAGGACGACCGCACGCCCGGTGAGCCGCGCCCACAACGGCCGGTCATCGACCACCTGAAGGTGGTCGCGTGACCGGGACCCGTTGCTGGTGGTTGCCATACCTAGGCCGTAAACCTCGGGAAGGCCGACGCCCCGGCGTAACGGGCAGCGTCGTCGAGCTCTTCCTCGATACGGAGAAGTTGGTTGTACTTGGCCACCCGCTCCGATCGAGCCGGCGCACCCGTCTTGATCTGGCCGCAGTTGGTGGCGACAGCAAGGTCGGCGATCGAGGTGTCTTCGGTCTCGCCAGAGCGGTGGCTCATCATGCATCTGTAGCGGTTGCGGTGTGCAAGGTCGACCGCATCCATCGTCTCCGAGAGAGTGCCGATCTGATTGACCTTGACCAGCAGTGCGTTGGCGACACCGCTGTCGATTCCCCGCTGCAGCCGCTCTGGGTTGGTGACGAAGTTGTCGTCGCCGACGATCTGCGTCTCGGCACCGAGCGCTGTCGTTACGTGTTGCCAGCCGTCCCAGTCATCCTCAGACATCGGGTCTTCGATTGAGACCAACGGGTAGTCACGAACAATCCCCATGTAGTAGTCGGTCATCCACGTGGCATCGCGTCTCTGTCCTTCGAAGAGGTAGGCACCGTCGGTGAAGAACTCACTCGCCGCGACATCGAGCGCCACCCCGACGTCACGTCCTGGCGTGTATCCAGCCTGTTCGATCGCCACCAGCAGCAGGTCGAGAGCGTCACGGTTGCTCGGAAGGCTGGGAGCGAAGCCACCCTCGTCGCCCAGACCAGTGCTGAGGCCGCGTTCCTTCAGCACCGCCTTGAGCGCGTGGTAGACCTCGGCACCCCATCGGACCGACTCGCCGAATGTTGCGGCGCCAATTGGCGCGATCATGAACTCTTGGATGTCGACGTCGGTGTCGGCATGGGCACCACCGTTGAGCACATTCATCATCGGCACCGGAAGCAGATGAGCATTAGGCCCGCCGACGTAACGGAAGAGCGGCAGGTCGGCTGACTCCGCTGCGGCCTTGGCCACCGCAAGCGAGACACCGAGGATTGCGTTGGCACCAAGGCGGGCCTTGTTCGGCGTGCCATCGAGGTCGAGCATCACCTGGTCGATGAGGCGCTGCTCGCTCGCCTCGTAGCCCAACAGCTGCGGGGCAATCTCGTCGTCAACGGCGATGATGGCTTTCTCCACACCCTTACCGAGGTAACGGGCCGGGTCGCCGTCACGAAGCTCGACAGCCTCGTGCACTCCCGTTGACGCACCAGAAGGGACTGCGGCCCGAGACATGGTGCCGTCGTCGAGGGCGACCTCGACCTCGACGGTTGGGTTGCCTCGTGAGTCGAGAATCTCGCGCGCGATCAGGGCGTCAATGGTCGCCACGAAAAACTCCTTCGAGGTGGGCAAGCGTCTTCTTAAGACTACCCGTCGCTACCGGCCAGCCCCGCGCGCCGCGCCTGCTCGGCGAAGTCGTGCGCGAAGCGCCGCAACGCCGTCTCGGAGTCGAGCCCCCTACGGCGCCCGGCGCTCACCACCCCGAAGAGCAGCGCCCCCAGCAGCGCCTCGTCGAGGTCTTCGGGGAGGTCGGGCTCATCGACGTCGAGGTCGAGACCGGCCTTGATGCTGCGGCTCAGTAACTTCTCGCTGAGAGCCAGCGCCGGCAGTGCCAGCGGCACTCCATCGACGACCGAGCTGCGCGGTCGCTCCTGCGCCTTGAGCTGCTCCCAGGTCTCTTCGACTTCGCCCGCGGTGGCAGCGTTGCCGTCGGCGAAGACGTGCGGGTGTCGGCGCACCAGCTTGTCCACCAGACCCGATGCCACATCGTCGATGGACCAGGCGCGCTCCTCGGACTCCTCGGCGATGCGGGAGTGAAAGGCCACCTGTAGCAGCACATCGCCGAGCTCGTCGCGCAGCGCGTCCGGATCTTCACCGTCGATGGCGGCCAGCGCCTCGAACGTCTCCTCGACAAGGTAGGTGGCCAGCGAGGCATGCGTCTGCTCCGCGTCCCAGGGGCAACCTCCTGGCGAGCGGAGCTGGTCCATCACGGCAACGACGTCAAGCAACCGGGAACCAGGCAGGTCGTAGCTGCCGTGCACCACCTCGAGCTCGATCGCCGCGCCCCCCTCGGCGCGCGCGGCGATGGCAGGTGCAAGGGCTTCGGTCAGTGCGGGATCACCGTCGTCACCGACAAGCCACACCACGGAGCCTTGCTCGGCAGCGTCCAGCAGCATCCGGGCGAGCGCAGCTGGTGCATCAGGGCTCTCGGTCGTGACGCCCAGTTCAGCATCGGCGAGCGCCGGCAACAGCGGATGCTCTGGGCGGGAGTACCTGGTCTTTGCGTCGTCGAGCACCTGCCAGGCCGAGCGCGTCAACAGGCCCGGCGCAACCCGGTGGGTGGTGACCAGCAGCGAGAGCCGGCCCGGCACGCCTACCCCTGACCGGGAACGTCGAGCACTGGCGGTTCGGCCACACCACCGGCCGGGCTCGAGAGGCGTTCTGGGTTACGGGGCTCGACCGACACAGTTTGTGAGTTCCAGGAGCCAAAGCGCGGGTTCACCGAGACCCCGAGTTCATCAGCGGTCTCCTGGATCAGTGCTACCAACGCCGCATCGGTCTCCTCAGGCGTGGCGCCTGGCTCGGTGAGCGACTCGGTCAGCGCCGAGCTGAGCACGAACACCTCAGCAGCGGCCGCAAGGCGCGATGGCGGGATCCCATTGCTGAGCGAGATCGCGTCGCGCTGCTCCTGGTCGGCACCGAGTACCTCGTCGATCTGAGCTTGTGTGGCGGTCAGCCCTTCTTCCTCGGCGATCGCGCCGATCAACTGCTCGTTGATCCACCACGACAGGACGCTGATCGTCAGCTGGTCGTCCGGGAGCCGTTGGGCATCAGGGGCGGCCTCGTAGAGACCATCGAGCTCGACGAAGAGGTCGGTGAGCTCGGTCTCGGTCAGACGTTCATCGCCGGCAACTGCCGCCGACCCCGCCTTCTGGGTCGCACAGCCAGACAGGAGGACCACGCCGATGGCCGAAACCGCCAGTGCGACTCGGAGCCGCCTACCACCACGCATCGGCCTCACCGTTCTCCTCGTCGGATCCATCACGCCGGTCATGCGGCCTTCTCAACCATCAGCACTGCCCCGATCAGGTCGGTGGCCCACTGCAGGAGTGCGGCGTCCCGCAACGGTTCACCACCCACCCGCGCCGTTGAAGGCCTCGGCACCAGGATCGTACGGACCGCGGGCTTGATGATGGTGCCCGGGTAGAGCCGGGAGAGGCGCAGACTCGCCGACTCAGGCAGCTCGACCGGGAAGAACCGGACTTTCGCCCCCTGGGCGACAATCTCCGCGAGCCCGACAGCTCGCACCAGCGCCCGGAGCCTGGCCACGTCGAAGAGGCGCTCCACAGGCTCAGGCAGGACCCCGAACCGGTCGACCAGCTCGGCACGCACCTCGGCCAGCGCCGCCTCGTCGTGTGCGTCGGCAATCCGCTGGTAAACCTGCAGCCGCACTCGCTCCGAAGGCACCCAGGCGTGCGGGATGTGCGCATCGACCGGAAGCTCGACCCTGGTCTCGGAGACTTCTGCCGCCTCGCCGTCGAAATCCCCCTTGAGAACCGCCACCGCCTCGCCGACCAGCCGAAGGTAGAGGTCGAACCCGACCCCCTCGATGTGACCGCTCTGCTCACCGCCGAGCACGTTGCCGGCGCCGCGGATCTCCAGATCCTTCATGGCTACCGCCATGCCCGAACCGAGGTCGGTGTGCTGGGCGATCGTGGCCAGCCGATCATGAGCCGCCTCGGTGAGCGGCTTCTCCTGGGGGTACAGGAAATACGAGTAGCCCCGATCGCGGCCACGGCCGACCCGCCCACGTAGCTGGTGCAGCTGCGCCAGCCCCAACATGTCCCCGCGCTCGACGATCAGGGTGTTGGCGTTGCTGATGTCGAGCCCCGACTCCACGATCGTGGTGCAGACCAGAACGTCGAAGCGCTTCTCCCAGAAGTCGACGATGATCCGCTCCAGGGCGTCTTCGCCCATCTGTCCATGGGCCACTTCGACCCTGGCCTCGGGAACGAGGTCGCGGATACGTGCGGCAGCCCGCTCGATCGACTCGACCCGGTTGTGGATGTAGAAGACCTGACCCTCGCGAAGCAGCTCACGTCTGACCGCTGCCGCGATCTGCTTCTCGTCGTACGCACCGACGAACGTCAGGACCGGATGCCGCTCCTCCGGCGGCGTCAGGATCGTCGACATCTCACGAATTCCGCCCAGTGCCATCTCCAGGGTCCGCGGGATCGGGGTAGCTGAGAGCGTGAGTACGTCAACGTGGGTGCGCAGCGCCTTCAGGTGTTCCTTGTGCTCAACCCCGAACCGTTGCTCCTCGTCGACGATCACCAGTCCGAGATCTTTGAACCGCGCGGTGGCCTGCAGCAGCCGATGAGTTCCGATCACGACGTCGACACTTCCATTGGCGAGCCCCTCGAGGACGACGGCCGCCTCCTTGTCGGACTGGAAGCGGGAGAGCGCGCGAACGCTCACCGGAAACGCGCCGAAGCGCTCAACGAACGTGTTCGTGTGCTGCTGCACCAACAGGGTCGTGGGCACCAGGACCGCAACCTGCTTGCCATCCTGCACGGCCTTGAACGCCGCGCGAACCGCAATCTCGGTCTTGCCGTATCCCACGTCGCCACAGACGAGGCGGTCCATAGGGAAGGGCTGCTCCATGTCGGCCTTCACCTCGTCAATGCAGGCCATCTGGTCGGGGGTCTCCACGTACGGGAACGCATCTTCCAGCTCGCGCTGCCAGGGAGTATCCGGGCCGAACGCATGCCCAGGCGCCGACTGTCGCGCCGAGTAGAGCCGGACGAGCTCTGCGGCAATCTGCTTGACCGCCTTGCGGGCTCTGCCCTTGGTCTTGGCCCAGTCAGCTCCTCCGAGTCGGTGCAGCGATGGGGCCTCACCGCCCACATATCGCGTCACCAGGTCGAGCTGGTCGGTGGGGACGAAGAGTCGGTCAGCCGGCTGACCTTTGCGTGCCGGCGCGTACTCGATCACGAGGTACTCGCGGGTTGCTCCCTGCACCTCGCGACTCGTCATCTCCATGAAGCGGCCGACGCCATGCTGCTCATGAACGATGAAGTCGCCGGGCGCAAGCTGAAGCGGGTCGACCGTAGCCCGCCGACGAGACGGCATCCGCCGCATGTCCTTGGTCGAGGAGCGTTGCCCGACCAGATCTGTCTCGGTGAGCACCAAGAGCTTCAGCTCTTCACTGACCAGCCCGTGCTCCATGACGCCCGTGGTCAGCTGCACCACCGAAGATGGTCGGTCGACGTCGACATCGGCGACGACATCGGCTGCGAGATCCTCCTCGCGGAGCCGCTCGGCGAAGCGCTCGGCCGGCCCATGTCCGGCCGTGACCAAGACGACGCGCCACCCGTCCTTCGCGGCCGCTCCGATGGCTGCGACGGCGCGTCCGGTGTCGCCGTGGTACTCCTCCGAAGGTCGCAGCGACGAACGGGCCACGTCCTCGTCGAGCGACCCGAAGGGGCCGACCCCGAACCACCGCAGCGGACGCTGTCGAGCTGCGGCCTCGAGGTCACCCAGCTCGCGGTAGGACGCCGCGCCGAGATCGATGGGGGTGACGTTGCCTGCCGCTGCGTTCGCCCATGACGCTGCCAGGAACTCCTCACTGGTGCGGTGCAGCTCGATGCTGCGCGCCCTCACTCGCTCAGGGTCGACGATGGCCACCGCCGTGTCGCCCGGCACGACATCGACGAGGAGCTGCATCCCGTCGGTCAGCACCGGAGACAGTGACTCCATGCCTTCGACAGCGATGCCCTCGGCAAGCTGGCTCAGCACGTCAGCCAGTCCAGGGTGCAGCGGGAGCAGCGCCGCTGCACGAGCACGTACTTCAGCGGTCAGCGGGAGCTCTCGTGTCGGCGGCGCCCATACTCCGTTCGGCGCAATCTCAAGGCTCCGCTGGTCAGCCGCCTTGAACCAGCGGATCTCCTCGACGGTGTCGCCCCACAGCTCAACCCGAAGTGGATGCTCTTCAACGGCAGGAAAGATGTCGAGGATTCCACCCCTAACCGCAAACTCGCCACGACGTTCGACAATGTCGGCGCGGAGGTAGCCACCCTCGACCAGCTGCTCAACCGTCCGCTTCATATCGATCTCGTCCCCGACGTGCAGCCGCACCGGGTCGATGTCTCCCAGCCCAACCGCGAAGGGCTGCAGCAGCGCGCGCACCGGCGCGACCAGCACCCACAGGGGACCGGCGCCAGAGTCGTCCCGTTCGGGGTGAGCCAGGCGCCGCAACACCGCGATCCGTCGTCCCACCGTGTCCGTCCGCGGTGACAACCGCTCGTGCGGGAGCGTCTCCCAGGATGGGAAGTCGGCGACGGTGGCCGGGTCGAGCAACGAGCCGAGGGCAGCGACCAGGTCGTCGGCCTCACGAGTGGTGGCCGTGACGGCTAGAACCGGTCTGGGGCGACCGGCAACACCGGAGGCCAACGCCGCGATGGTCGGTGCCGTCGCTGCTGGCGGAACCACGATGGCGTCATCGGACTCGGCCTGCAGCACAGCGGCGATGGAAGGGTCCGCCGCAACGAGGGAGACCAGTCCAGCCAGGGACATCGACCCTCCACCCCACGCGTCAAGAGCCCGGGGCCGAGAGCACCGGGGGGGCTAAGACTAGTGGCGACCTAGCTGGCCAGCACGACCGAGAGCGTCGGCTCGACGGCAACGTGCGCCAGCCGGGAGTCGACGACCTCGAGCACCCCCGGGTAGCGCGCCTCGTCGAACTTACGGGCGAAGTCAGCTCCGCTGGCCAGAACGGCCGGAAGGTCGTCACGGGTGAAGGTCCGCGGGTGGTTGAAGGTGCTCTCAGAGAAGTCGAAGTAGCGACGACAGTCGTTCTCGATGACCAGGCTGCTGGCCTCAGGATCGTTGGCAACAGCCCAGCCAAGTGCGGTCTGCAGGTACACCTCGTCTGGCGCGATCGACCCCGACAGGAAGTCAGCGACATCCGCCAGCCTCGGCACGGACACGGCAAGCGGCATCGAGCCTTTGGAGAACGTCCAGTCGATGTCGGCCGCCGCGCCGGGGTTCCTGCTTGGAGTGGTATGGACGAGGGTACCGCCGGATAGGTACAGGGTC
>JANLWJ010000094.1:0-2494 GCA_031364455.1 Actinomycetes bacterium
GCAGTGCGTGCGGGTGCTCGCCTCGCAGTACATGGCGTTCCTCGCCGGACGCCTCGAAGAGACTGCGATCGATTTGTACGCACAGGCCGACGACGGGTCGGTCTGGTACTTAGGCGAGAGCGTGTTCGACTACAGCAGGGACGGGCTCGTGTTCACGACCGAGGGGACCTGGCACTCCGGTGCCGAGGGCCCACTAGCGATGATCATGCCGTCGAACCCACAGGTAGGGGACGCGCACCGGGCTGAGAACATCCCAGGTCTGGTTTTCGAAGAAGTGTCAGTATCGAAGATCAACCAGACCTTCGATGGCCCATCGGGTCCGGTATCTGGTGGCATCGTGGCTACCGAGCTGCATGCGGACGGTGCACTGACCGACAAGTTATTCGCGCCAGGGTACGGCGAGTTCCGGTCGACCGATGGCCCCGACGTCGAAGCGATGGCTTTGGCGGCTCCGACGGACTCTCTTCCGGGTGGTGTACCGGACGAGCTGATGGCGATCTCGCGGGGCGCCGATCGCCTTTTCACCTCTCGCCTCGCGAGCCCGCTGCAATGGACACGTGCTGAGCACATCGCCCAGCGCATGCTCGACACTTGGCTCGCCTTCCGCGGCGGCGACGTGCCACCTCGGCTGGTGAGGCCGACGAACGTCGCGTTGCGGGAGTTGATCGCTGACATCGCAGCACGTGAGCGTTCGAAGTCACACTTGGCGTCGGTCGACGCGGCCTACGCGAGCAACGACTTGCAGCTTCGCTACCGCTCGGTGACCAAGACCGACACGATGCGGTTCGAACTGTGGACCCGACTGGCGCTGCTCGATTCAAAGCGCGGTTCGCTGGGTGGTGTGCGAAGCGACGTGGTCACACTGGAATGGATCCGCGATCGCATCGCGCACACGATCGGTCCGGTCAAGTTGACACACATCGACTCGCTTGTTGGCGAGTTGGGTGTGGCGGTCGTCGACGAAGACCTCACTGCTGCGGCACAGACGGCGCGGGACCTACGGGAGGTGTTGAGCGGGCTCATCTGAGCCCCGACCGCCGCGCGACTTGAGGGATGGTCGTTGGGCGGGATGGTGGTTGGGTGGGCTCGTCTGAGCCCGCCCAACCCTCTGACCCCGGTCAACGATCAGCTACTCGCGTCCTTGACCGGCAGACAAACCCAGGCACCGAGACGACGCGGGCGAACGGAGTCGTGTCGTCGGGCTCGTCCGCTGCGGCCTTGCCGTAGAGCTTGACGTAGCAGGTATCCCCGTCGGACACGCCTTCCGGTGTCTTGAGCCCGTAGAGCACGCCGGAGCCGTCGATCGGGATCCAGAAGGACGAGAAGTGCCGGTGGGCGTGCACGAACTCGTCCCATCGCTCGGCCACCTCAGCGTACGGCAGGTGCAAGATGCGCTTGCGGATCCGGTGCGCCGGCGCAACTTCGACCTCGACCACGGTCATCACGCCGAGCATGCCGACGGCGACCTGGGCGGCTTGGAGCAGCTCCGGCGTCGACTCCGACACCTCGACTACCTCGCCGGTGCCGATCGCGCCACCGATCTGCTGGGTGTCGATGTCGCCCTGGTCCGCGAGCGCGAGGCCGGCCTCCCACAGCGGCTCTCCTAGCGCGCCGACGCTGGTGGCGGCGACGATGCCTGCCTCCGTCACCCCCAAGTTCCGAGCAAGGCTATACCCGCATCTGGGCGATCCGGACCGCACGTTGAGGCAATCAGCGCGTCACCGCGAGCAGTCTTGGGACGCATCGCAGCGAGCAGGTCGAGCACCCACCGACCAGGCGCGCCGGGTGGTCCCATAGCTGGTAACCCAGGTGGTCCCATGCTCATAGCAGGCGACGCTCAGGACCTCTCAGTTCGACCACCACTGCAGGAGGACGCCGTACCAGCGGTCGGTCTCGCCGCGGGGCTGCATCCCGAGGCGCTGCATGACGGCAACTGACGCGTCGTTGCCCGGGTAGGCAAGGGCGTTGATCTCTGTGATGCCGAGGGTCTGGTCGGCGTGAAGCAGCAACCGTTTAGCCGCCTCGGTGGCGTACCCCTGGCCCCAGTGGTCGGGGTGGAGGTGCCAGCCAACCTCGACATCCTCGGTGAGCGTCCCCTCGGCGTCGGGCAGGTGCATGAGCAGAACCGAACCCATCGGCTGCCCCCCGCCGGTCGGCACGATGGCCCAGATTCCGAAGCCGGGGGCGTCGAAGCCGACCGACTGCCAGCGCAGCAGCCGGTCGCGGGCTGCTTGCTCGCTCTTCCATGGCGCGGGATGGGGTCCCAGCCAGCGAGAGACCTCGTCGCGGCGGTAGATGTCGTAGGCAGCGGCGACGTCTGCGGGGTCGTCAGGATCCCAGGCGCGTAGCGTCAGGCGCTCGGAGACCAGCGGGGGAAGGGCCACCCCTCAAGGGTGCCTCACGGTGGCCGGTTGGCCGGACGCGGGGGAATGCGGCAGGATCGGGGGAGGTTCTGGGCTTGGGACGCCCCTCGCTTCCGGCGGAGCGCCCGGTC
>JANLWJ010000298.1:0-4738 GCA_031364455.1 Actinomycetes bacterium
TCTCGATAAAGACGTAGCAACCAAGAGTTCCTTAGCTGCAGGTGTCTATAACCAACTCGGGTTCGAGCAGGCAGGGATCGTCGAAGGAACCAAATCGCTGTTGTTCGATCCCGGAAGCCCTGGTGCACACCGCTTTCTCGCTGATCTTTACGCAACGCAGCCGCGTAGCGAGATCGCGCGGGCGAGCGAGCTACTGCAAGCGCAGCTTAGACAACCGTTAGGTAGTTCAGCCGTTCAGGCACAGATTGCCAACGATGATATCGCACGTCTGTCGGCATTGGGGCCTTTCAACGTTGGAATCAATGAATTCGACTCCCTATATTTGCACAATGGGGCCAATCTCCAAGTATATGGACTCGGCGGTGATCAACGCACCTATGCAGGGCAAGGCGTATTGAATGTAGTGACTGGATCCGCTGCTGTAAGCCTGAGCCAGTATTACTTCGACACTCAGGGGTTTCGCGAGAACAATCAGAACCGTCGATCGCAGACGGATGCGTTAGTACAAGTCCAAATCAGTCCGTACACGAGTGTACAAGCAGAGATTTCTGGTCAAGAGCAACAGTACGGTGATCTCATCGTAAGTTTTGATCCGTCATTCGGCATGACGACGAACCAGACCAATATCGACAACTACCGACTGGGCATGCGCCACCAGTTGAATCCGGCTTCCGAACTGCTGCTTGTGGCGCAATACATCGATCGGAGAGACAGTAAGGACTTTCCAGGTTTCGGCCCCTTCTTACAAAGCCAAAACAAAAGCGCAAAAGAAGAAGCGCAGTATCTGACAAGTGTAGCTTGGGGACATCTTGTTACGGGGGCGAGCTATTTTGAGGCCGATACTACTGAGTCGAGCGTCTTCTTTCCAACAATCGAAACAAGGCCAACTCACTTTAACGCCTATGGATACGCATATATTCCGGTCGACCGTTTCCACGTAAATGCGCAAGTTGGTCTTAGCTACGATAACCTGGATGCGCGAGATTCCGGTCGCGTCGAAGAATTCAATCCGAAACTCGGGGTAGTCTGGACGCCCGCAATCGGAACAACTATCAGAGCGGCTACGTTTCGTGTGGTCCGACGAAGAATCAACTCTGATGAAGGGCTTGAGCCGACGAATGTTGCCGGTTTTAACCAGTACTTTGACGACATAAATGGATCAATATCCAAGCGGCTAGCAGTCGCGCTTGATCAGCAGGTAGATCAGAAACTGCGAGTAGGTCTTGGGGGCGGGAAACGCGAAATTTCCAGCCCACTCACTAATGGCGCAACAATCGATTTTGACGCGTGGAAGGAAAGGGATCTGTTTAGCTATATATATTACACACCAACGCGCCGAACCGCGCTTAGTGTAAGTCCTCGCTGGGAACGATTCGAGCGCCCGGTGGGCGCCAGCGACGAAGGATTCACTGTAGTCGACACTTGGTATGTTCCGCTAACAATTCGGGCATTTTGGCCGAACGGCATTTCTGCCGCCGCAACCGTCGCATACGTTAAGCAACGGGGCACATTCTTTGACGTTTTCCTAACGAATGTTTACGACGACTCCTCCGAATTTACTGTAGCGGACTTCTTGGTCCAATACGAGTTGCCGCGCCGAAGAGGCGCAGTCGCAATTGGCGTGAGGAACGCTTTCGATAAGCACTTTCAGTTCCAGTCCACCGATCGCACGGGACCTCCTTTCGCGATGGAGAGATTTGCATATGCCAGAGTACAACTGATGTTTTAGGTGAAGCCCCCTGAGTTGGTCAAATATGACAACCAGTACTGTTAATGTCTGTCCAAAAGGAGTAATTATGTCTTACTACAACTTACCTTACCGCTCTACCCTCAGACTAGCTGTACTCATAGCTACATTTGCGGTCGCCGGTCCATCTTATGCGGACCGGATCCAAAAGGTCCCGGAAGGTGCCGCGTACGTGATCTACTACGATGACCTGAAAATTGATACTAGGGGTCTCTACGGAGAGGTTCTATCTTGGAATCCACGTTATGAGAAAGACTACGGCGTTCTCGTAGACATAAAGGAGGACAAGACTGCCGACGTTAATTGTGGCGCTAAGAGTGCGTGTGTTTTCTACCAGTTCGGATCAGCTGGATCCGAAACTCAAGGATATTCCTGCCTAAAAGACTGTTCCAGCGCTGAACCAAAGAAGACGTGGCCACCGGCCGCAGGACCCGACAAGGGCCCTAGCGCCGGGAACGGTGCTTGTAGCGGCGCGGGCAACTATCAGCCATGGTGCGATTTACAACGTGTCGGCTCAGAGGCCAAATGGGCTGTGTACTTCGACGCAAACGGGGAACCACTTTTTGCTGAGGGACTTAAAGGCACGCGTGCCCGCATTATCGAGGCGCCACTAACTTGGAATGGAAACGTTACTTGCAGTCCGCCGAAACCTTATACATGCACGATGGGTGGTTCGTCATGGTGCTCCGCCTTTCCGTGCCGTTAGGATCAAGGGTTGAAAGCATGAAAACGCTTATGGCCAGCGAGGGGGGCGTCTGCCGCGCTATGGGTGTCTTGGCTAGACGCGCTGCAATGTGTACAGCTCTGCCCGCGGCCGGTCTTCTCGCGTTTCTATCGCACTCGGTTCTAGCTGCCGACGCTACCTGTGCGGATCTTTGGCGGGACTATGTACCAAGCAACTCCGCAATCCAGAAACTCTCGGAAGCGCCACCCGTGTCCGATTCGCAAGAGCACAAAATAGTTGTAACTATTTTGGATCCGTCTCGGGATTCCCGACTTGCTCCCGTAGAGGTTTCGGTCCTAGGACTCGGCGAAAAGTCCCGAGTTTTGCAGAAGAGTCAGCTTGACGCAAAGGTGAACACCAATAATGCTCCCAGTGTGGTTTTTTCGCTAATGCCCGGACGCTATCGTATAGAGGCCGCGTCGGGCGATGAGGCAATTAGCCCACGCCGCGAAATCGACGTCCGCAATCAAGACACTTCTATTAGAGTATATCTGGGCAATCCTGGGGATTGCTTCTTTCGCCTCGGCGAGGCAGTCGTGCCGTTTAAGGTTGTAGAGGGACGCATCGCAGTGTTCTTTGAGAGATCCCCTCCGTCGATACCTCAACTGCGGGCGAAGGTAGATACATGGTCCAGAAATATCGCTCAGAAATATCCAAGAGATCAGGCCTCGAGCAACATACAAAGTGAGGTCCGACCTCGAGGACAACTCGCGCTCTTGGAAGTCCCGAACGGCATGCCATTGGGTACAGCAATCGAGGACGCGCATAGGACGTTTGGTGGCAAAGCTCGCATCGGGTTTCCAATACAGTACGCTAGTGCCTCTGACTTACGCGCGCGCCTTGTGGTTCTGGACAATCACTTCACGGTCAAGCTAACTTCGGACAAGGTTCACGATTCGTTTGATCAGTGGCTCAAGGAGGTCAACGCAACTTCAATAATCGCAGGAAACCGAGGATTTCGCCGAGTCATTTTCAAGAGCGATGACTACATTGCAAATTTGCTCGCAATTGAACGGGGATTCGCGAAAAGTTTGTTTGTTTCAGCAGAGCCAGATCTGGTTTTCGATGCAAACGATTTATCAGGCCTAGCGAATTGGCCTAACGATCCTGCCTACGGGGCAGACATGTACCATCCACAACCGCCACCGGGCGGAAATCACCTTCGTCAGCACGTACGTGATGCGTGGAAAGCAGTTCGGCGGGGGACACTCGGGGTACCGGGTTTTAGTATTGGTGACCCCAAAATAGCGGTAGTGAGTTACGACACTGGAATCTCTCTTGGGCCTGAGACGGAATGTGAAGATGGATTGAATCCATCTCGCACCAGCGCCGTTGATATCGTCAGATTGGAGACTTGGAAGCAGCCAGGTTATAACGCATCCGGCGACACTCATGGCGAAGGCGTATATGGCATTCTGTCTGCATGTGGTAACAATGGCAAAGATGTTATCGGCGTAGCTCCAAGCTCCCGCCATCTTGCGGTAAGGCCTGTCGCCCAGAATCTAGATGCATATGCGCGCGCGCTACTCTGGATTGCCGGATTCGGCACACTATGCGACGACAATGTTCCCGGGAATGATCCGTGCCATGGGTTCAAGCCCGCTGTAATCCCAGACGTCATAAACTTCTCCCATGAGACACCTGGATGGACGGGTGAGCTCTCCGTGGCGTTGAATGACGCGCTGAACATCCTCACAAAGTGCGGGCGAGGCGGCCTCGGTATCGTTATGGTTTATGGGGCCGGCAACGACGACTACGACATCGGCCAGCACCATGCTCTAGCCTCGGACAATCGCACGATCGCGGTGGCCAACTGTGAAATCTCTGGAACACACATCATTCGCGCGCTTACGCCCGACAGGCAGCATCCGTATTCTGCGATGGGAACAAACCTCGACTTATGCGCATTGGGGAACTATAGTCCTACGGTCCCTAGCTATTGCGCGGCCCCGAGCGGCGTATCCTGCTCAATGGGGGGTACTTCAGCCGCCGCACCGATGGTTTCCGGAACAGTCGCGTTAATGCTTTCTGCCAATCCGGCTCTACCTTGGGATCAAGTTAGAGACATTTTGAGAGAATCTGCCGATCGATCGGGATTTGAGCCTGACCCAGAATGGGTAAACGGCAGGCATAAATTCTTTGGTTCTGGTCTACTGAACGCGAGCTTGGCTGTGCAGATTGCCAAGTCCACGCTAGCCCGTGGCCCACAGAATACAGGAGGGTTCGTGTGTCCAAATCCTCTCCCTCGCGCGTCTGCTCGATCAATC
>JANLWJ010000123.1:0-1516 GCA_031364455.1 Actinomycetes bacterium
CCAAAGCTGCCCGCGACGACGGATCCGAGAGTCCGACCATCGACCACGGCACCCTCAGTTCGATGGTCTTCTCCTGTGCCGCCCAGACCGTGCGCGAATCGAAGCGGGGGTCGTCGGGCGAGGACGACCCGGTCGGGAGCGGGTTCAGGTCGTGCCACTCGATGGGCTGCTCGAGCTCGATGACGGGGACCTTCAGCGGACGGTTGACGACGAGTCGTTGCGGGTTCCACACGCCGCTGCCTTCCGTCAGATCGACGTCGTCGACGGCGAAGTAGCCGAGGCGCCGTCCGAGCACCAGCGCGTTGTAGTCGTTCGATGCCCTCACGTACGCGCTGGCCTCGTCGCCAGGGCCGACGACGATCAGGGTGTCCGCGTCCGAACCCACCCCGGGCGCCGACGGCAGACCGCCATTGCCTCCGGGGACGATGTCGAACCCCACGGAGACGGGCGTCTCGTCCCAGACTCGCTCCTCGTCGACGATCAGACGCAGGTAGATGTAGGCCTCGTCGTGCGTCGCCCTGACCTCACGGACCGCGCCCCGAGACTCAAGGATCACCTGTGAGTTGTCGCGCTGCCAGTCACTCCCGTCGCCGTCGGTCACGACCGGTGGCCCGTGCTCGCCTGGCGCGATCGCGAGCAGGCCGAAGTTCTCCTCGTTGGTGAGCGGGTTCTGCCAAAGCTGACGGCGATCCGCAGGCACCTCTAGATCCATCGTGTTCCACGTCCGCTTGAACCACTCGTCGTGCCATGCGAACACGAATCCGCCGGCGAGACCCAGATCGTGCTGCGTCCGCAGCAGGTCGGCGTTGATGGCCATGGCGGTGGGCTCGTCGTGTCCTCCCTGATCGCGTCCCAACGACCCGAAGTGCGCCGAGCCGAGGGAGGATGGCACCCCGAACTCGAGGACCACGACGGGGAGGCCGGCCGCAGCATGATGGTCGCGCAGCTTGGTGAGGTACCCCGCGTACGGGTCGATCCTGCCCGCGTGCTCGAAGTCGGCGATGCCGGGTTCGTAGCGCTGGAAGTCCGGATAGTACGGGTAGGCGTGATAGCTCGCGAAGAGACCTGCCGGCCACGCCTCGGAGGCCACGAGGTGGTTCGCGTCGATCCCGACCAGGTCCTCCGTCGCGAGCGGCTCCGTCGGGTGGTCGAGTGGGTCCGTCGTCGGCCAGTTGGTGAAGGTGAGCGGCACGGATCGTCCGTGCGAGGCCTCGAGCCCCGCGATGCGGTCGAGCATCTCGGCCAGCCAGACCTCCGTCGGCGAGGCGTCCGCCGTGGCGCTCACGAACGTGCCCTCGTAGGTGCGACCGACGTTCGCCACGTCGGACTCGGCCACGAGTTGGGGATCCATCTCGATGCCGAACGCCCATGCCACCAGCCACGGGGAGACGTCGGCGGTGAACGAGCCGGAGGCGTAGCCGGCACGCGGCGGGAGCTCGCCGTCCCCGTGGACCGCAGCTACGGCACCGTCGATGTCGCTGCGGGTGTGCTCCATGACCGCGGGATCGAAGAGGTC
>JANLWJ010000299.1:0-11037 GCA_031364455.1 Actinomycetes bacterium
CGGGCCGAGCTTGGTGTGCAGCGCGGGATCGGCACCACGCGGCAGACGCTCGGACTCCACCCGTGCCTTGACTCGTCGGATCTCGGTTACCGCCGTATGAGGAAGTCCACCATCTGGCCATCGCAGTCGATCGATCAGGGCAGTGAAGGCCGCACCGACCGCTACCTCTCCGGCCATCGGCTGAGCGCGCAGGAGGGCCTGGCTCTCCCAGGTCAGCGACCACCGCTGGTAGTAGGCACGGTAGGAGGCGACGGTGCGGACAAGCGCACCGTTTCGCCCTTCCGGTCGCAGGTCGGCATCGAGCAGCATCGGGGGGTCCGGGGCAGGCAGGGTGAGCAACCTGCGCAGTTCGGTCGCAAGCAGCAGTGCATGCCGCGACGCCTCCTCCTCGTCGGCCCCCGGTAGTGGGTCATGGACGAAGAGAACGTCCAGGTCGCTACCTAGCCCCAGCTCACGACCACCGAACCGGCCCATCCCGATGATGGCGAAGCGGGTAGGTGCTGCACACTCTCGAGCCGCCTCCTTGTCCACCACTTCCAGAACCGTGCCCAGTGCCGCTTCGGCGACCGAAGTCAGGGCCGGGCCAGACTCTGCGGGACCGACCTCGCCAAGTACCTCAGCTGCGGTGATCCGGAACAGCTCCCGACGGCGGATGGCACGTACCGCACCCGCGGCTGCCTCAGCTGAGTCTGCCCGCCCGGCTGTTGCGCGCATCTCGCCCAAGAGCTCATCGGTGCTGCGCGGCCGGAGCGCGTCGTCAGCAGCCAGCAGTGCCACGGCGTCCGGCGCCCGCAGCAGTAGATCGGTCGCAAACCTACTGGTCGCCAGAATCCGGGCGAGGCGCTCTGCGGTCGCCCCGGCATCTCGCAACAGGGCGAGATACCAGTGGCTGCTCCCCAGTGCCTCGCTCACTCGGCGGAAACCGAGCAGACCGGCATCGGGGTCTGGTGCGTCGGCAAACCATCCCAGCATGACCGGCAGCAACGTCTGTTGGATCGCGGCTCGCCTGCTGACTCCGGAGGTCAGCGCCTCCAGATGGCGCAGCGCACCCTGCGGGTCGGCATACCCCAACGCCTCCATCCGGGCCTGAGCAGCTTCGGGTGTGAGGCGGGACTCCCCGGCGTCGAGTCGGGCCACTGCCTGCAGGAGGGGGCGGTAGAAGAGCTTCTCGTGCAGTCGCCGCACCTCGCGGGCGTGACGACGCCACTGGTCGGTCAGCTCATCGACCGGCTCCCGGGTGTACCCGACCGAACGTCCAAGGATGCGCAGCGCCGCCGGATCGGTCGGCATCAAGTGCGTACGTCGCAGTCGCCGTAGCTGGAGCCGATGCTCAAGAGTCCGCAGGAAGCGGTACGCATCGCTCAGCGATGCGGCGTCGTCGCGGCCGACATACCCGCCGGCGGCAAGAGCCTCGAGTGCCCTCAGCGTGTTGCTACTGCGCAGTGTCTCGTCACTTCGACCGTGGACGAGCTGGAGCAGCTGCACGGCAAACTCGATGTCGCGCAGGCCACCTGGACCGAGCTTGAGCTGCCGGTCGACCTCGCCAGCTGGAACATGTGCCTCGACCCTCCGGCGCATCTGCTGCACGTCGGCGACGAAGCCCTCGCGACCCGACGCCTCCCACACCAGAGGAGCGATGGCTTCTAGGTACTGCCGGCCGAGCTCAACGTCCCCCGCTATTGGCCTGGCCTTCAGCAACGCCTGGAACTCCCACGTCTTGGCCCAACGTCGGTAGTACGCCAAATGGCTCGCCAGAGTCCGAGTCAGCGAGCCGGACTTCCCTTCCGGTCGCAGCCCGGCGTCCACCTCCCACAACGATCCCTCCGATGTCACCGTCGAGCAGGCGCGCGCCACCGATGCTGCGAGTCGATCTCCGATGCGAGTAGCGCTCTGTTCGTCCACGTCGGGCCCGGGCTCGACGACATAGATCACGTCGACGTCGCTCACGTAGTTGAGCTCACGGCCGCCGCACTTCCCCATGGCGATGAGCGCGAACCGAACTGCCTCGGCGTCCGAACCCACTTCGGAGCGAGCGACTGCAGCCGCTGCCTCCAACGCGGCAGCGGCAAGGTCGGCCAGCTCGGCGGCGATATCTGAGACATCCGGCGACGTGGTGAGATCTCGAGCCGCCACCCGCAACAGCAGCCGGCGGTACTCCACGCGCATCGCGTCCAGCGCATTCCGGCCCTCGAGCGTCGCCGTTGGCGTCCCACTGCTCGAATCGGCGCCGACGGCGACCACCATCGCGACGCGCATCGCCTCAGCGGTGGGACGGGTGAGCCCGAAGTCGACGTCGTTGAGGATTTCGCAGTCGGCCGGACGGCGCGCCAGATGGTCGGCGAGCGCGCTGCTGGCGCCCAGCACCCTAAGCACCCGCTCGGCATATCCACTGTCAGCTGCGAACGCGTCAAGTAGCCCCGGTGCGTCATCGGACGCCTCGAGCACTCGGGCGAGCCCGCTCAGTGCACCATCGGGGTCGGCGACCACTGAGAGTTGGCCGAGGATGGCTTCGGACGGTTCGAGTCCCCGCTCGGCAAGTCGGTCAAGCGCCAGCCCAGCGGCAGCGGCGTCAACAAAGCCCCACCGGGAGAGTCGCCCGGGAGTCGTCTCGATCCGTCCGCTCCCCACAGGGTCACCGTAGCGACGCTAGCTCGCAGTGCTGGTAGCCCGGCGCGTCCGTCAACCCACCCTGGCCAGCCACGGCTCGCCGTCCTGCCGCTCAGCGAGCGCGATGATCACCCGGCCTTTGGGCTGGACCACGACGTCACCGGCCCCCATTCCACGGGCGACCTCGTGCCGGACACCGATACTCCCGTCCCGATGCAGGCGGCTCATCCAGATTGCCGCCGCTCCCCCGGGAAGCTGCCACTGCCACACCACAGCCACCTCGGACCCCGAGGCGGCCACCTCGGCCACATCGAAATAGGCCGGCGCGGGCCGCTTCTCCACCTTTCCGACTTGATGAACCCGACCGAGCCGGCCGCCACTGCCCACCGTGCGGGTGTAGACCGTCAAGACGTTGTCAGCTGGACGAGCTGCGCCCCACACCACATGGCGAAGTGAACCCGCCGCCGCGTGGGTGGCCCAGTAGACCGACCCACCTGCCGGTGACACCCACCGCAGCGGGCTTAGCCGCCCACGCGCACCCCAGGTCCGCAGCCACAGCGAGTGCCGAAGCCCTGCGACTCGACTGATCAGCGTGACCGAGATCGCACCTCGAGCGTCCACCGCCACATCAGAGGGGACCGCCGTCCAGAGGGGGTCTCCGGTGACGCGTCGTGCGCGGGTGGCGCCGTCGGGAGCCACCCGGGTGATCCGCGCTGACCCACCACGACTCCAGCCGGCTAGCACGAACTCATCGAGCGGCGATGCCACCATCGGCGTGGCGCTTGCCCCCATCCCGGCCACGCCCAGGCGGCGCCGAACCTGTCCCTGCGCGTCGAGCAACACGACGATTTGGTGTTCGCTGTACCCGCGCCCTGGCGCGCGATAGGTCACCGCGGCGTGGCCGGTCACCGTCATCGCCGCACTCGGGACCCAGCCGCCAACTCCCTGTTCGCTGACGCGACGTTTCGGGGTCGCTCCCTGCCCAGGGATCACCCGGATCGCCCAAACGTCCCAGCCCTGCAGCACCCCGTTGTACCTCGACCATGTGACGGTGATGTCTCGGCCACTCCCGACGGCCGCGTCCAGAAACCCGATGCTGACCCCTCGAGTTCCTCGCAGCACTCGTATGGGTCCGACCGCCCCGTCTTGACCGATCCATCGGTATCGCACGCGCGACTGTTTGGGCGAGCCGACCTTGGCTGCAGCCCAGACAGCGACCGTGGCACCCCGCTCGTTGGTCGCCAACAGGGGGCCGCCGCTCCAGCCGGGGCGATCGAGGTGGCGCAGCAGGACGTCGTCCGCGGCGTTCGCGGGAAAGGCGTGCGCAGGTAGCAAACTGCCCGCGAGCAGCAGGCTGATGGATAGGACGCGAACCGCTGTGGGGGTGGTCTTCACAAGGATGGAAGATAGCGCTCGAGCTCGAACGCCGTGACCTGGTTGCGATACTCCTCCCACTCCGCCCGCTTGTTCCGCAAGAAGAAGTCGAAGACCTGCTCGCCGAGTGTCTCGGCCACCAGCTCGCTGCGCTCCATGACCGCGATCGCCTCAGCGAGGTTTTGCGGCAACGGGTCAATGCCCATCGCTCGACGCTCGGCCTCCGTCAGCAGCCAGACGTCGTCCTCGGCGCCGGGCGGAAGCTCGTACTCCTGCTCGATCCCTTTGAGCCCGGCTGCCAGCAGGACCGCGAAGGCCAGGTAGGGGTTACACGCGGAGTCGAGCGTCCGTACCTCGATGCGCGTGCTCTGGCCCTTCTGCGGCTTGTACATGGGTACCCGAACCATGGCTGACCGGTTGTTGTGGCCCCAGCAGACATAAGCGGGGGCTTCGCCGCCGCCGTAGAGGCGCTTGTAGGAGTTCACCCACTGGTTGGTAACGGCGGTGATCTCCGGCGCGTGGCGAAGGAGACCGGCAATGAAGGAGCGGCCAACCTTGGAGAGCTGGTAGTCGGCTCCCGGCTCGAAGAACGCGTTTCGGTCACCCTCGAAGAGTGACAGGTGGGTGTGCATACCGGAGCCAGGGTGCTCAGCCAGGGGCTTGGGCATGAAGGAGGCGTAGAGGCCCTGTGACAGGGCCACCTCCTTGATGACCGTTCGAAACGTCATGAGGTTGTCAGCAGTGCTCAAGGCGTCGGCGTAGCGCAGGTCGATCTCCTGCTGGCCGGGTGCGCCCTCGTGGTGGCTGAACTCCACCGAGATTCCCATTGCCTCGAGCATGGTGATCGCATCGCGTCGGAAGTTCTGGCCAACCGAGGTCGGGGTGTGGTCGAAGTAGCCGCCGTTGTCGATCGGCACCGGTGGCCGCCCGGGCGCTGGTAGCTCGTCGAAGAGAAAGAACTCGATCTCGGGGTGGGTGTAGAACGTGAACCCCATGTCGGCCGCGCGGCCCAACGCGCGCTTGAGCACGTAGCGAGGATCGGCGAAGGCTGGCGAGCCGTCTGGCATCAGGATGTCGCAGAACATTCGCGCCACCCCGGGCTCGCCGCGCCACGGAAGCACGGTGAAGGAGGTCGGGTCTGGCTTGACGAGCATGTCTGACTCAGAGACTCGGGCGAAGCCTTCGATCGCCGAACCATCGAACCCGATGCCCTCGGCGAATGCCGCCTCGAGCTCGGCCGGGGCCACGGCAACAGACTTCAGGTAGCCCAGTACGTCGGTGAACCAGAGCCGAATGAAACGGATGTCGCGCTCCTCCGTGGTCCGGAGCACGAACTCCTGCTGTTTGTCCATCTGCCCATGGTGTCGGCGTCGTGTTTCACCGACGTTACGACGCGGCCAGCACCTCGCGGGTCTGGCGGGTGATCCGGTGCTCCGCCACGAAGGAAAGGAACGGCACGGTTCCGGCGAGGGAGATCAGGACACCCTTGCTCAGCGGCCACTTCATCCGGAACGACAGGTCAAAAACCGTCACGAGGTAGGCCATGTAGACGAACCCGTGGACGCGCGGCACGAGGTCGAGCACCGAGCTCACGTCTTGTACGTAGTGCAGGTACATGTTCACGAGGAGCAGCAGGAGCCCTATCCCAGCCGCCCACGCCATGACCCGGTACCTGGTCAACGCGGAACTGGTGGACCTGATCTGCTCGGCGGCCGTGCTTTCGGTCATTCCCCCACCCTTCGAGGATCGTGCTCGTCCGGGACATCCATGGTGTCAAGTGAACCGGACCCAGGCACATCGGGCTCGGCAGCGAGGTCTTCGCGCTCGACCCGGACCATCTTCACGAACCAGAAGATCGCGAACAGTCCGAACAGCCACCACTGGACCCCGTACGCCGCGTTCTGCCAGTCCACCGACTGCGTGACGGTCAGCGATGGCGGCACCACCTCGACCAGGGGCAGCTCCGGTTCGGGCTCTTGTTGGATCACGAACCCCTGGTACAGCGGTGGCTCCCACAGCGAGAGCAGCTCAGCACTGGAGACGATCTCGACCTGTCCCTCCGGCAAGGGATCTCGGCCACGTTCGCGAAGCGCGTCGGACTCGGTCGGTTCCAGCCAGCCAACGATCACCTGCTGCCTCCGGGGAGCGGGTGGTACGTCCTCCCCGGACGGCAGCCATCCGCGTACCACGGGGACAACTGCGCCATCGGCATCCTCGACCGCAAACGCCGTGAGCACCCACGCACCCAGACGACCGGACTCCTGACGGTCGACCACGAGCACCTCTCGGTCGGGGTCGAACGAACCCCTCACGGAGACTCGGCGGCCAACCTTCCCCTGGTCCACCGGTTGTCCAGGCTGGTGCACATCGGTGAGCACGGCCACACCCGGCAGGGGGGTCCTGACCACCTCGACCCTCGCCCGCCCCCACTGCCACGAACCCAGCCAGGCGCAGGCCACCAACACAATCACCAGCAACGCCAACCGCCCGATCCAGCGCGGGGTGATCAGCATGCGAAGCACCCTGCGACGGTATCCCGACGCTGTTCGGTCCGTGGCTAGGGTGGACTCGTGGCCTCTGACCAGAACGCGTCGCGCCCGTGGCGCATCGCTCTGGTCCAGGAGAACGCCACCGTAGGCGACCTGGCGGGCAACGCCGGGCTGGTGCTCGCGCGTACCCAAGAAGCGGCGGACGCCGGCGCCCGCCTCGTGGTCTTCCCTGAAATGTTTCTGACCGGCTACCCGGTCGAGGACCTCGCCCTCCGCAAGTCGTTCATCGAGGCCTCTCAGCAGGCGGTGACGGAGCTAGCCGACAGCCTTGCGACCGCAGGACTGGCTGATATCACCGTCGTGGTCGGCTACCTCGACAGCGCCATCGACGGATCCGACCGGCTCGGAAGCCCCCGGCACTCCCCACAGAACGCGGCGGCCGTACTCCGGTCCGGTGCCGTGTTGGCGCGATACGCCAAACACCACCTACCCAACTACGGCGTATTCGACGAGTACCGCTACTTCGTGCCAGGAACCTACGGCTGCACGGTCGAAGTCGACGGGCACCTGGTCGCTCTCTCGATCTGCGAGGACCTCTGGCAGGACGGCGGACCGGTGACCTGGGCCCGCGAGTCGAACGCTGAGCTGCTGCTCGTGATCAACGGCTCTCCCTATGAACGGAACAAGGACGACACCCGTCTGGCACTCTGCCGTCGGCGCGCTGGTGAGGCAGGAGTACCCCTGGCCTACGTCAACATGGTCGGTGGCCAGGACGAGCTGGTCTTCGATGGCGACTCACTGGTGGTCGACCGCGCGGGTGAGGTGCTCGCGCGCGGTCCGCAGTTCGCAACCGCCATCGTCTACGTCGACCTCGCCGCAGACTCGACATCCCACCCCGCGATCGCCGCGAGGCTCGATGACGCCGAAGAGGTGTATCAGGCGCTGGTGTGCGGCCTGCGCGACTACGTGCGCAAGAACGGATTCATCAGCGTTCTGATCGGGCTCTCCGGAGGCATCGACTCGGCACTTACCGCCACTATCGCCGTTGACGCGCTCGGGGCCGAGCACGTGTTCGGCGTCGGGATGCCGAGCGCCTACTCCTCCCAGCACTCGCGGGACGACGCCGCAGACCTGGCGGCCCGCACCGGGCTGCCCTTCCGTGAGGTGCCCATCGCCTCGATGGTCGACGCCTACCTCGCCCAGCTGCACCTGTCGGGCCTGGCCGAGGAGAACCTGCAGGCCCGCGTCCGAGGGACGACTCTGATGGGTATCTCGAACCAGGAGGGCCACCTCGTCCTGGCGACCGGCAACAAGAGCTAGCTCGCCGTCGGGTACTCGACGCTCTACGGCGACGCCGTGGGTGCCTACGCGCCCCTCAAGGACGTACCGAAGACGTTGGTGTGGGAGCTCTCGCGGTGGCGCAACAGAGCAGCTGAGGCCACCGGCCAGGTTCCTCCGATTCCGCCGAACAGCATCGACAAACCACCGTCAGCAGAGTTGCGACCCGGCCAGCTCGACAGCGACTCACTTCCTGACTACGCGATGCTCGACGACGTCCTCGATGACTACATCGAGCAGGACCACGGGGCATCTGACCTCATCGCCGCAGGGTTCGACCCTGCCCTCGTCGATCGCGTGCTCACCCTCACCGACCGCGCCGAGTACAAGCGCCGGCAGTACCCGCCAGGGCCGAAGATCTCGCTGAAGGCATTCGGGCGCGACCGCAGACTGCCGATCACCAGCCAATGGCGAGAAGACGTCAACCGTCAGCGGCCCACGTGAGTCCGTCGACGCCGCTGCCTCCCCCACCCGCGTGGGCTGAGCTCTCGCGGCAGCCGACCGCGCTCTTCCTCGACATCGACGGCACCTTGTTGGAGTTCGAGGCACATCCCGATCTCGTCAGAGCAACCGAGGGCCTGATCCTGTTACTGCAGTCGATCAGCTCCGCGCTCGACGGGGCCCTTGCGCTGATCTCGGGCCGGCCGTTACGCGACATCGACCGGGTCTTCGGGCCGTGGCAGCCTTTCGCCGCCGGAGGACACGGAGCCGAGGTCAGGGGCAGCACCGGCACACGACTGCACCGACCGAACACCGATCAGCTGCACCTGACGCGCGCTGCGCTGACCGAGGGATCCGCGGCGCTGCCTGGCGCCTGGATCGAGGACAAGGGATACGGCATGGCGCTGCACTACCGTGAGGCCCCCCAGCACGAGGCCGCCGCAGTCGCACTGGTCGAACGGGTCGCCGCCGCTTCCAACGGAACCCTTGAGGTGCAGCGGGGCGCCTACGTTCAAGAACTCCGGCCCGCCTCGTTCGACAAGGGCCTGGCGCTCGACGAGCTGATGGGGCAGCCGCCGTTCTCGGGCCGACGTCCGGCGGTGGTCGGAGACGACCACACCGATGAGTTCGCCTTCGCCGCAGCTCACCGCCACGGGGGGATCTCGGTGCTGGTCGGCCCGCGTGACGATACCGTCGCGCAGTACCGGATCACCGATCCTGAGGCGGTGCGTGGATGGCTGACGGAGATTCCCGAGGAGGTGTTCCCATGACACTTCCTGAGCAGTCGCTCGACCTGGCGGTCATCGGCAACGGCACGGTGGGCATGCTGGTCGACACACGAGGTCGCTACGTCTGGGGCTGCCTGCCCCATCTTGCTGCCGACCCCACCTTCTGCGAACTGCTGCAACCTGAACCCGAAGGTCACGGGGTGTGCGCCGTCGAGCTCGAGGGGCTGGTCTCCACCGAGCAGCGCTACCTCCCGAACACGGCCGTCCTAGTCACAGTCCTGCGCGCCGAGGACGGCAGCGCCGTCGAGATCACCGACTTTGCGCCGCGCTTCCACCGGTGGGACCGCCTCTACCACCCGGTCATGTACGTGAGACGTATCCGACCGCTGTCGGGCGGACCGCGCGTCACGATCCGGGTGCGACCTCTGAGCGACTGGGGTGGACGCGTCCCGGAGCGCACCAGTGGCAGCCACCACATTCGCTGGGTGTTGAAGGAGACCACGCTCCGGCTGACGACGGACACCCGCGTGCCCTATATCGAGCGTGAGTTGCCCTTCGTCCTCGACCGCCCCGTCAACATGGTTCTCGGGCCGGACGAGAGCCTCACGACATCAGTTGAGGCCTTCGCCCGCGAGGCGTATGACCGAACAGTCCACTACTGGCAGTCGTGGTCACGCTCATTGTCGATTCCCTTTGAGTGGCAGGACGCGGTGATCCGCGCGGCGATCACTCTCAAGCTCTGCCAGTACGAGGGCACCGGGGCAATCGTGGCGGCGCTGACCACGTCGATCCCCGAAGCCCCTGGCACCGGCCGCAACTGGGACTACCGCTACTGCTGGCTGCGCGACGCAGCCTTCGTGGTGCGCACCCTGAACCAGCTCGGGGCGACCACGAGCATGGAGGAGTTCCTCGGTTACATCTACACACTTGCCTCCGGGACCGACGAGATGCAGCCGGTCTATGGCATCCACTTCGAGCGGGCGCTCACCGAGCAGATCGAGCCGCACCTGGCCGGGTACCGAGGAAACGGACCGGTGCGCAGTGGTAACGAGGCGTACCTGCAGAAGCAGCACGACGTCTACGGCAGCGTCGTGATGGCATCGACTCACCTGTTCTTCGACCAGCGGCTGACCACACCCGGCGATGCCGTGGCCTTCGAGCAGCTCGAGCGGGCCGGTGATCTCGCCTACGAGCTCTTCGACAAGCCGGATGCCGGCCTCTGGGAGTTCCGCGGACGCCAGGGGGTGCATACCTACAGCAGCGTCATGTGCTGGGTGGCCGCCGATCGGCTGGCCAAGATCGCCATTCAGCTCGGTCACCAAGATCGTGCAGCGCACTGGCGCTCGAGGGCCGACCTCATGCGTGACCGCATCATCGGTGAGGCGTACGACGAGGAGCGGGGCGCCTTCATGGAGACGTGGGGCGGCTCACGGCTCGACGCCTCTACGCTGGTGCTTCCCGACCTGGGTTTCATCTCCGCCGATGACGAGCGTTTCCTGGGAACCCTGGATGCGGTTGAGAAGCACCTCAAGCGTGGTGACTACTTGTTCCGGTACGTCGACGCCGACGACTTCGGTGAGCCACACACATCGTTCAACCTCTGCACCTTCTGGTACCTCGACGCCCTGGCGCGGGTGGGGCGTACCGACGAGGCACGCAGCCTCTTCGAACACATTCTGAGCAGGCGCAACCATCTCGGCCTGATGTCCGAGGACCTCCACCCCGAGACCGGCGAGCTGTGGGGGAACTTCCCGCAGACCTACTCGATGCTCGGCATCATCCAAATTGCGATGCGCCTATCACGTCCCTGGGAGCATGCCTCGTGAGCAGGCTCATTGTCGTATCGAACCGGGTCGCACTCCCCCGCGAGACACGGGCGGGCGGGCTGGCGGCCGCGATGCAAGCCGCACTCGCAGAGAACGGTGGGATGTGGTTCGGCTGGTCCGGCAAGGTGGTCGACTCCCCAGGTCCCCCAACCGAGATGACCGAAGGTGGCATCAAGTACGTCACCGTCGACCTGGCTCGGGCCGAGTACGACGAGTACTACAACGGATTTGCCA
>JANLWJ010000152.1:0-1584 GCA_031364455.1 Actinomycetes bacterium
GCCGGATGCCGCGCTCGCGAGCAGCCTGGGCGATGTGCTCGAGGAAGATCGTGCCGAGCCCGCGTCCCTGGTGGTCGTCCTCGATCACGAAGGCGACTTCGGCCTCTTCCTCGGACACCCGGTCATAGCGGACGACGCCGATGATTGCGTCACCGATGGTGGCCACGAGCGCCCCGCGAGTGCGGTAGTCGACGTGGGTGAAGCGTTCGACGTCGCGGTCAGACAGTCGCGGGTAGGGAGCGAAGAATCGGTAGTAGACAGTCGTTGCCGACAGTCGCGAGTGGAAGGCGATCAGGCCGGCAGCATCATCGGGTCGGATCGGGCGCAGGTGGCAGGTGCCGCCATCTCGCAGCACGACGTCGGCCTCCCACCCCGTTGGGTAATCGGTCGGTGACGTGTCGGCTTCGCCTTCCACCATGCCAAGGGGCTCCGCCACGGCGCCAACGCTACTGCCCGTCGCTGGCACCCCCAAGTGCCTGTGCGCCACACCGTTCCGCGGGTCGCCGCGGCCCATGGGGGTGGCTCGGGAGAGACTGGGCGAGTCCGTACCCCCATTCCACTGGAGCCCCGTCCCGCATGGCCCGCCGTAAGTCCACCCCAGCCTCATCTGAGCCCGTCCGCGAGACGATCGTCGACGTCGACGTCGCCGACGAGATGCAGGGCAGTTTCCTCGAGTACGCCTACTCGGTGATCTACTCACGTGCTCTTCCTGATGCGCGCGACGGTCTGAAGCCGGTGCACCGCCGGATTCTCTTCCAGATGGACGACATGGGGTTGCGACCAGACCGCGGCCATGTGAAGTCGGCGCGTGTGGTCGGTGAGGTGATGGGAAAGCTGCACCCCCACGGAGACGGCGCCATTTACGACGCGCTGGTCCGGATGGCACAGCCCTTCTCAATGCGGCTGCCGCTCGTCGACGGTCACGGAAACTTTGGCAGCCTCGACTCAGGCCCGGCTGCGATGCGCTACACCGAGTGCCGGTTGGACGCCGCTGCCCTGCTGATGACGGGATCGATCGACGAGGATGTCGTCGACTTCAATCCCAACTACGACGGACAGCTCACCGAGCCGCAGGTGCTTCCCGCCGCCTACCCGAACCTCCTTGTCAACGGGGCCACCGGCATCGCCGTCGGCATGGCCACCAACATGGCTCCGCACAACCTGGTCGAGGTGATCTCGGCCGCACGTCACCTGCTGTCGCACGCTAAGTCTGACCTCGACACCATCATGCGCTTCATCCCCGGCCCCGACCTGCCAACGGGCGGCACCATCGTCGGCCTTGAAGGCATTCGCGACGCCTACGCGTCCGGCAGGGGATCCTTCCGCGTCAGGGCTACCACCCGCATCGAGAGCGTCACCCCGCGGCGCAAGGGCATCATCGTCACCGAGCTGCCGATGGGTGTCGGCCCCGAGAAGGTCGTCGAGAAGATCTCCGACCTCGTCCGCAACAAGAAGCTGCAAGGCATCGCTGGCCTCGTCGACCTCACCGACCACGAGCAGGGGCTGCGACTTGTCGTCGAGATTAAGAACGGCTTCAACCCCGACGCCGTCCTCGATGAGCTCTACCGGCTCACGCCGATGGAG
>JANLWJ010000160.1:0-2079 GCA_031364455.1 Actinomycetes bacterium
GACCTCGTCGTGCTCGGAGTCTTGCCAACCTTGTTCGACGGACGCACCACGCATGCGCGGGCCGTGCTCGCTGACGTCTCTGAGCGCTTCGGTGTTCCTGTGCTCGACCCACCGATCAACAGGTCGATCCGCTTTGCCGAGGCTCCGGCGTCCGGAGAGTCGATCTTGACTACCGCATCATCGAGCCCGGGGGCCCAGGCGTACCGAGCACATGCCTTGCAGCTACTGGGCGAAGAGGCTGCGGCGTGAGCAAGCCCAAGGGAACAGACTTCAGCAGGATCCACCCGGCACAGGCGCCGTCGAAGGGGCCTGAAGTGTCGGCGCCGCACGATCAGGAGGGGCGCCGGGCACTCTTCAGCGCAGGCGATGCTCTTCCCGAAGAAGCCGCGAACGGCATGGTGACGATCAGCTGCGGTCACTGCGGCGAGGACTCCGAGCTCTCACCGACCGAGGCGCTACGTCTGGCGGTCCCGTCGTTGCACCTGCCGTTCCTCAAGCGCGGACATGGGTCGTGGATGCGCTGTCCGGCCTGTCGGCGGCACACCTGGGTGAGCGTGCAGATCCACCTGCCCTGACCCGGCGCACCCTCACAATGAGTGACATCGGTGACGTTATGGCATCACTGAAGTCAGGCGGTGTTGGGCTCGGTGGCCGCTCCGGTGGAGCCGCCCCTGCGGCGACGGCGGCGGCGGGGTGCGGCTGACGCCCCATCGCCGGAGGCCGCTGGAGTGGCGGTGGCCGTTGCTGCAGCGGGCGCGGTTGTCGGTGCGCTGCCATTCCCGCTCCCCGCGTTGGCGGCCGACGATCCACTACGGGTGCGCTGCCGGTTTCGTGACTGGCCGCCCTTTTGGCCGCTCTTCGGTGCGCCACCCTCGCGTGGCGTCGACCCGCCGCGCGGGCGTCCGGAGTCAGAGCCGCGTGGCTGACGACGAGCCTTGCCGGTCTCGCCGAGGTCCTCGAGCTCTTCAGCTGCGAGCCCCTCTCGGGTGCGCTGGGCCCGGGGCAGCTCGCCCTTGGTGCCGACCGGGATGTCGAGGTCGGTGAACAGGTGCGGCGACGTCGAGTACGTCTCGACGGGGTCGGGGAACGACAGCCCCAGGGTCTTGTTGATCAGGACCCAACGCGGGAGGTCCTGCCAGTCGACGAGTGTGACGGCAACGCCGGTGGCTCCAGCGCGAGCGGTGCGACCGATCCGGTGGACGTAGCTCTTCTCGTCGTCGGGGCAGTTGTAGTTGACGACGTGGGTGATGCCGTCGATGTCGATGCCACGAGCAGCGACGTCGGTGGCGACGAGGACGTCGACCTTGCCGTTACGGAATGCGCGCATCGCCTGCTCGCGGGCACCCTGTCCGAGGTCACCGTGGACCGAGCCGACAGCAAACCCGCGCGAGCTGAGGTCGTCAGCAAGTTTCTGGGCCTGACGCTTGGTGGGGCAGAAGATGATGGTGTGGCCGCGTCCCTCGGACTGAAGGATCCGCGCGACGATCTCTGCTTTGTCGACGGGGTGCGTCCGGTACGCATGCTGCTGCACACGCTTGACCAGCTGACTGTTGTCCTCGTCGGGGTCGATCGCCCTGATGTGGGTCGGCTGGTTCATGTAGCGGCGGGCCAGAGCGATCACGTCGCCGGGCATCGTTGCCGAGAACAACATGGTCTGACGGTCAGCCGGTGTCAGCGCGACGATGCGCTCGACGTCGGGGAGAAAGCCCATGTCGAGCATCTCGTCGGCCTCGTCGAGAACGAGGGTCTTGATCGCGCCGAGATGCAGGTGGCGCTTCTCGACGAGGTCGAGCAGGCGTCCTGGTGTACCGACGACGACGTCGACTCCGGCCTCGAGGGCCTCGACCTGCGGCTCGTAGGAGCGACCGCCATAGACGGTGAGCACGCGGGCGCCGCGGGTCTTACTGGCGTGCCGGATCTCGCCAGCAACCTGCATGGCCAGCTCACGGGTCGGGACGACGACGAGAGCCTGAGGCGTTGCCGACGGTTCGTGATCGGGGTGCACGGGGTCGTTCGGGGCGCCCAACCGCTCGAGCAGTGGGAGCGCGAAGCCGAGGGTCTTGCCGGTGCCGGTCTTGG
>JANLWJ010000163.1:0-1617 GCA_031364455.1 Actinomycetes bacterium
CCGTCGCCAGGGACGTCGGGCTGACTGCTCCAGCGCTGTACCGCTACTTCCCCAGCCTTGAAGATCTGATCGAGTCGGTCACCGTCGACCTGTTCGACGAGCTCTGCGACGCCATGGAGGCGTCGGCCGCATCCGTCAGCGACCCATTTGACCGGATGCTCGAGCTGAGCCGTGGGTTCCGTAGGTGGGCCATGGAGCACCCCCACGAGTTCGGGCTGCTCTTCGCCATCGCTCCGACGGCGCTCGGCCAGCAACCCTCCAACGCCTGCCAGAAGGCCAGCGACCGGTTCGGCAATCTGTTTGCCGGCACCTTCATCGCCATGTGGGACGCCAGTCCCTTCCCCATCGACGACGAGGTCGCCGGCGACCTACGCGCCGGCCTCGAGCCGTACTGGACCTGGCTCACCACGAACGTCACACCCGACATGCCCGTCGGTGCCGTCGTCACATTTCTCGAAGGATGGGTGCGCATCTTCGGCTGCGTGGCCATGGAGGCGTTCGGCCACCTGTCCTGGGCCTTGCCCAACGGCGAGCCGATGTTCGAGCAGGTGATGCGCAGCCTCGCCGACCTCGTGCACCGCCCGGACGCGTACCGACCACCGGCTGTCTGAACAGCGCCGCCGTCCGGGCACGCTGCGCGTGCTAGAGCGGGATCCCTGTCAAGACCATGACCCGCTCCTCGGTGAAGTCGGTCATCGCATACCCGACGCCTTCGCGTCCGACACCGGACTCCTTCACCCCGCCGTAGGGCATCTGGTCAGCGCGATAGCTCGGCACGTCGCCGATGATCACACCGCCAACGTGCAGCTCGGCGAAGAAGCGGAAGGCCGTCTGTGTGTCCTTGGTGAACACACCGGTCTGCAGACCGAACCGCGAGTCGTTAACGGCAGCGATAGCGCCGTCGGCACCGTCAACCGGCGCCAAGACGACGACCGGCCCAAAGACCTCCTCGCGCCAGACCTTGGCGTCCTCTGGCACGTCGACCAGCACCGCGGGCGAGACCGTAGCTCCATCGCGTACCCCACCGGTGAGCAGCTTGGCGCCGGCATCAACCGCCTCATCGATCCACGAGACCACCCGCATTGCGGCGTTCTCGTCGACGAGCGGGCCGACATCGGTCTGGGGGTCGAGTGACTCACCAGTGACCAGCCTTTCGACCTCGCTCACCACCCGTGCCACGACGTCTTCGTAGATCGGTCGGTCCACCAGCACCCGCTGGACCGAGATGCAGGACTGGCCGGCCTGGTAGTTGGCGAACATCGCGATCCGCTGCGCCGCCCACTCGATGTCCTGCGCGGCACCGAAGTCCTCGAGCACCACTGCAGCAGCGTTGCCGCCGAGCTCAAGAACGACATGCTTGTGTGGCACAGCTTCGCGGATCGAGTAGCCGATCGGAGCCGATCCGGTGAACGAGATGATCGGCAGCCGGGGGTCGGCAACGAGCTTCGGCATCCGATCGTTGGGGACCGGCAGCACCGACCACATCCCGGGCGGCAGATCGGTCTCGGCCAGCAGCTCACCGAGAACCAGCGCCGACAGAGGCGTCGACGGCGCCGGCTTGATGAGGATGGGTGCGCCAACCGCGAGCGCCGGCGCCACCTTGTGCGCGACGAGGTT
>JANLWJ010000198.1:0-6916 GCA_031364455.1 Actinomycetes bacterium
CGAGTGGTTGCATAAGCAAGGACCTAGGTCCCGACGACGTGCGCCAGAGGTCCTGACCTGGTTGACTCCCCGGTAACTTGAAGGGGAGGTGTACCCATGTCGGTGGAAGTTGGCCAGGAGGCCCCGGACTTCACACTCTCGAGCCAGCACGGTGAGCCGGTTAGCCTGTCGTCGTTTCGCGGCGAGAAGAACGTGGTGCTGATCTTCTTCCCGTGGGCCTTCAGCGGCATCTGTACCGGTGAACTGTGCGAGATCACTGAGCGCATCGAGTCACTCGACAACGACGACACCGCGACCCTAGCGATTGCCTGCGACGCCAAGTTCGCGATGCGAGTCTTCGCCGAGCGGGAGGGATACACGTTTCCCCTGCTTAGCGACCACTGGCCGCACGGCGCGGTGACCCAGTCCTACGGCATCTTCAATGACGAACTGGGCGTCGGATACCGCGGCACGTTCATAATCGACAAGTCCGGGGTCGTTCGGTACTCAGTCATGAATGGGATTGGGGACGCCCGCGATCCCGGCGAGTACGAGAAGGTCCTCGCGTCGCTCGGCTAAGGCGGAGGTAGGCTCTCCCGGCGTTCGGGCGTATAGCTCAGTTGGTAGAGCTCCGGTCTTACAAACCGGCGGTCGGGGGTTCAAGTCCCTCTGCGCCCACCGTTGCTCCTCAGATCGGTGAGGCGAGACGCCCCGAACGGGGAGCCTCGCCTCACCGGCAAGCTCCACTACTTCTTCTTCTTGCCCTTCTTCTTGCCTTTCTTGTCCTTCTTCTTGTCGCTCTTCTTCTTGCTGGACTTCTTTCCCATGGATGTTCCCCTTCCGTGGCTACGACGTGCGGCTGAACGTAGCAAAGGAACTGACTCGGCATCAGCGCCAGATGCGTACTAGTTGGTGCCCCTACCCAAGCGCCGGTTTGGGTACTGTGGCCGCGACGCCAGAGTCCGCGACGAACGGATGCGAATCATGCCAACTTGGTTATTGCTCGCCGCCGCCATCGCGTGCGAGGTGACCGCAACAGCTTTCCTCCGCGTCACCGACGGATTCTCGAAGCTATGGCCATCGTTGATAGTTATCGCTGGCTACAGCGTCTCGTTCTACCTGCTTGCGCTGATCATGCGGACAGGAATCCCGGCCGGAATCGTCTACGCAATCTGGTCAGCCTTCGGCATCGCCTTGGTGACGCTGGTCGGCATGGCGACCTACGGCGACAAGATCACACCGATCACTGGTGTGGGACTAGGCGTCATTGTGGTCGGAGTCATCCTGGTTCAGGTCGGCAATGTCGGTGAGGTCGCAGGCTAGGACCTGTGGTCCTCATAGAGACGAGGACGCCGGCGTTCTTTGGGTCGACTCAGGGTCGGCGAGTATCTTCGAAAATCCCGTCCTCTGGACACGTCCAGTCAGCCCTGCGGAGGCAGGCAAGATGGTGCGGCGCCAGACCGAGGCCCTCTCGCAACGGTCCGGTGCGCCCTACCGTCTGTACCGCGCATTCCCACCGCCGGATCTCAGCGAGTATGGACTGCAACCGGCGGGGCACCCGCCCTGCTCTTGGCCTCAGACGACGGTCAACCGGTGTACCGCGCTATGGGGTTCCGAGCGTTAACGCGCTTTACCCCCTGGATCGGGCCGCGACAGCCGGTCAGCCGTTCCTAGTCGCCTTGCCACTCGCCGTCGATCCACTCCGGCTCCCCGTTCAGCAGCGGGACCATCTCGGTCTGCCACCACTTGTCCTGCTTGGGGTCGTCTGCGAGTGCCTCGTACTGCGCCTTGCTTTCGAACCGTACGGCGAGGACGATCCGTCCATCACCGGCGATGAGCACCCTTTGGTCGACATATCCGACAGCGTCGCCGCGCTCCTTGGCCCATCGTTCCGCTCGCGCCTGCATCTCTTCGACAGTGCCGTTGATCTTGGCGATCATCACCGTTCCGTACATGGGAAGCCTCCTGTGAGCATTAGCAGCGTCCGGCTGCCACGGGCATCCCCTAGAGATAGTCGTACTCCCGAATCGGTCGGACGGGTACCGCCCGTCGTGATCATCTCCGTCTGCCGTGCCCGTCCGACTACAGTTTCCGCGTGAGCTGCCCCACCGTTGGCGACGTTGTTGCCGCACTCGACGCGCTCTACCCGCCGGAGACCGCTGAAGACTGGGACGTTATCGGCCTCACCTGTGGGGACCGATCCATGCCGGTCCGCAGGGTCATGTTCGCCGTTGACCCACTCCCGGTCGTCGTAGATGAGGCACTTGCGTGGGGGTCGGACCTTTTGGTCACGCACCACCCGCTGCTGCTTCGTCCGACCCACAGTGTGGCGACCGACACCTGGAAAGGGTCACTGCTGCATCGCCTGATTCGTGGCGGATCTGCGCTCTACACCGCCCACACCAACGCTGACGTAGCGCATGGCGGGGTGAACGACGCGCTGGCTGCTGCGCTGGGTCTGGTCAACCCCGAGCCTCTCCGCGCTTGGCCCCACGAGCCGACGGACAAGATCGTCACCTTCGTTCCGCCTGACCATGCTGACGCCGTAATCGATGCACTCCGTCGGGCGGGCGCAGGGACGATCGGGAACTACACCGGGTGCGCATGGAAGGTAGCGGGCACGGGCACGTTCACACCGGGCGAGGGTGCCAACCCGGTCATCGGCGAGGTCGGCCGCACCGAAGTGACCGCGGAGACCCGGGTAGAGATGGTCGTGTCGCGATCTGAGCGAGCGGCTGCCCTGGAAGCCTTACGGGCTGCTCACCCCTACGAGGAGGTGGCGGTCGATATCGTTGAGCTTGCCGCCGCCCCTAGCGGTACCGGTCTGGGACGAGTCGGCGACCTGGCCACTCCGGTCTCTCTCGCGGCGTTCGCGCGACTGGTGGCCGATGCGCTGCCGTCGACGCCGGCTGGCGTTCGGTTCCACGGCAACCCGGAGGTGGTCGTCGCACGCGCGGCCGTCTGCGGCGGTGCGGGTGACAGCTTGCTGGCAGACGCGGCCCGCGCCGGTGTTGACGTCTTCGTGACGGCAGACCTGCGACACCATCCGGCGTCCGAGTCGGTGGCAGCAGATGGCCCAGCGCTCGTTGACCCCGGACACTGGGCCAGCGAATGGCCATGGCTGCCAGTAGCGGCCGACCACCTGACGCAGGCGCTGGCGCGGCGTGACCCGGGCGCCACTACGGTGGAGACCCACATCTCAACCGTGGTGACCGACCCCGTGACCGGCCACGTCCGGTCCCGTCCCGAGGAGGACCGCTGAAGGCATCACCGGCAGAACAAGCCCGACTGCTCGACCTGCAGGCGATCGACCAGACGCTGGCGCACCTCGAGCACCGTCGGCGCAACCTGCCTGAGGTCGCAGAGCTGAGTGACCTGGCGGTGCAGCAGCAGTCGGTGCGTTCTGAGTTGGTCGTTGCCCAGACCGAAGTCAGCGACATCGCGCGTGAGCAGGACAAGCTCGAGTCCGACATCGACCAGGTACGTCAGCGCATGACGCGCGACCAGCAGCGCCTGGACTCAGGGGCGATCACCTCAGCCAAAGATCTGGAAAGTCTGCAGCACGAGGTCGGGTCGCTGCACAAGCGCCAGCGTGACCTCGAAGATGTCGAGCTGGAGGTCATGGAGCGCCTCGAGGACGCTGAGAAGAAGGCAACTGCACTAGGTGCAGAGCAAGCCCGGTTGGTTTCGGCCGTCGACGACACTGAGCGTCGTCGGGTTGCTGCTCACGTCGCCATCGACAAGGACGCCGAGTTCGCTCAGCGGCAGCGGGCAACCGTGGTACCCGATATCGGGGAAGAGCTACTTGCCTACTACGAGAAGCTCCGGGGACAGTTCGACGGCATCGCGGCGGTCTCGATCAAGCAGCGCCGATGTGACGGGTGCCGCTTGGACCTATCGGCCACAGATGTCGGCCGGATCCGTGCGGCCGCCGAGGACGAGGTCATTCGCTGCGAGGAGTGCCGGCGGATCCAGGTCCGCACTGCAGAGTCTGGGCTCTGAGCCATGGGACGTCGCCTGATCGTTGAGGCAGATGGTGGGTCCCGGGGGAACCCTGGTCCCGCCGCCTACGGATCCGTCGTCAAGGATGCTGACTCTGGCGCTGTGCTCTTCGAAGAGGGTCGGACCATCGGCATAGCGACCAACAATGTCGCCGAGTACGACGGCTTGGTCGCCGGGTTGCGTGCGGCCGCTGAGATCGACGCAACTGCCACGGTCGAGGCACGGCTGGACTCCAAGCTCGTCGTCGAGCAGATGAGTGGCCGCTGGAAGATCAAGCACGAGGACATGCGAGCTCGCGCTATTGAGGCCCGAGAGGCTTTTCCCTACGAATCAGTGAGGTATACGTGGGTGCCGCGTGCCCAGAACGGCCACGCGGACCGTCTGGTCAACGAGGCGCTCGATGGTCGAGTCAGTGACGCTTCGATCGGTGAACCAGCTCTGGCCCGCCCCAACGTGTTGGTGGGATGGTCGTCTTCGCACCCGGTCGTCACCACGATGGCACTGCTCCGACACGGCGAGACCGCTCACACCGCCGAGAAGCGCTTTAGCGGCTGGGGTGGCGATGACCCCGCGTTGAACGCAGCAGGCATTGAACAGGCGCACCGCGCTGGACGGCACCTCGTTGCGTCCGAGGGCGCTGACCTCATCATCACGTCACCGATGGCACGCACCCGGCAGACGGCCGATGTGGTCGCAGAACACCTTGGCGTCGATATCGTCGTCGAGGACGATATCCGTGAGTGCGCGTTCGGCGAATGGGACGGCATGACCTTCGCTGAGGTGCAGCAGCAGTCTCCGGAAGATCTGAGCCGCTGGCTGGCATCGACCTCGGTCGCGCCGCCCGGGGGAGAGTCCTTCGATCAGGTCGAGGCGCGGGTGAGCGCAGCACGTGACCGGATCATCGAACGTTACGAGGGTTCAACGCTGGTACTCGTCACCCACGTGACGCCGCTCAAGACGCTGCTGCGGCTGGCGTTGGATGCGCCTTCGCACGCCTACTACCGTTTGGAGATCCGACCGGCGTCCCTTTCGACGATCAGCTGGTATGGGGACGGGAACGTCTCGGTGCGCAGCATCAATGAGACCCCGCATCTCGGCTGAGGAGCTACAGCTCGTCGACAACGACGTCGAGGCTCCACGGATTTCCTGGACGACCGGCGTGCAGCTCGGTGATGACACCTTGAGATGCGATGAGCGCCGCGAGGGCTTGCACAGTTTGGGGAGTCTTTCCCTGTGACGCCATGGCGCGGACGAGTCTCCCTTTGGTCGCCTTGTTGTGGTGGCTGACGACCGCGCGAGATCCATCTGGACGTTCCTGCAAGACGCGGGCGACCACCGTTCGCTGGGCGAGCTCGGAATCGGGAGTCCACATCTTGGCGTAGGTGCCCGATCTCAGGTCGAGGACGACTCCAGAGCCTGCCGCTTCGGGGATGACTGCGGCAAGTGGCTTACGCCATAGCGTTCCAACCGACCCGAGCCGGGGTAGCGTCACGTCACCGGAGAGTCGGTAGGCGGGGATCACATCGTCGAGGTGTACCGCGCCCCAGAGACCGGAGAAGACCAGTACCCAGCGGTCTACCCGACGGCGCGCTGCGGGCGTCAGCGTTGCGTAGTCGAGAGCGGAGTAGAGAACGCCGGTGTAGACCTGCCAGGCCGGGAGCCCCCTGGCGTCGGGCAGGTCGCGGTTTCGGTCGAGCTCGTCGGTCTGCCGGGGTGTGAGCCCCAGCACTTGGCGAGCGCGCGACTCGCGTCCGCTGGAGAGTTTCGCAAGCGCAGCGTGGGCCCGCTCGCGCGTTGGAGTGAGTTCTGGGAGTGAGAGCGCGTCGATGTCAAAGGGCGGTCCGCCGTCGGTGGGTGCCTTGCCCTCCGAGGGCGGCAGCAAGATGAGCACGACGGCTCACTCTAGGGAGTGTGCGGCGGGGACGCGCTTCGGCGTACGCTGTGCCAGCGAGCGAGTTGGCCGGGCGGCCGCGGCAGGTGGGAAACCATCGGTCGAGGAAAGTCCGGGCTCCACAGGGCAAGGTGGTGGGCAACACCCACCCGGGGTGACCCGCGGGACAGTGCCACAGAAAACAGACCGCCGTCCGGTCAGCCGGACGGTAAGGGTGAAACGGTGGTGTAAGAGACCACCAGCGCCGTAGGTGACTGCGGCGGCTCGGTAAACCCCACCTGGAGCAAGGTCAAGAGGCGCCGGTTTCGGCCGGCGCTGCGCAGGCGTTCGAGGACGGCCCGTCCGAGCCTGCGGGTAGACCGCATGAGGTCGTCGGCAACGGCGGCCCCAGATGGATGGTCGCCCCGTGTGCCGAAAGGTGCACGGACAGAACCCGGCTTACAGGCCAACTCGCTCGCCTCGCGACTGCCGGACGACCAAGGAAGCCCTGCCCCAAACATGAAGCAGCCCCGACCGTGATGGCGAGATCACAGTCGGGGCTACAGATGTCACGAACCTCGAGGGATCGTGCGTTTGCAGTCAGGGCTACCGGCGAACTCGACGATGCGAATCGCCAGGCGCTGTCCTGAGGGAGGGTCTACTCAGACCAGTGAGGGCGGCAGCGCTGCCACGACTCGCGCTCTGCGGCGCGCAGACGGCGCAGCTCCTCGAAGGTGTCTTCGTCGACCTTCTTGGGCTCTACCTGCGCGGCGTACTTGCTGATCTGCTCGGTTGCTGCCTGCCAGTCGCGCAGAGCTTGCTCTTCAGTGGATGGGGCGGCTGTTCGTTGTGTTTCCATCACCCCACTGTAAACGCTGACCGGCCGATCACTGGCATCGTCCTAACCCCAGTGCCGGATTCAACCAGATCCAACCGAAGTCCTCGGCCCAGTCTTCGGACACCGCATCGGCACCGAACGGACACTCTTGTGAGGCCATTTTCGATGGATTGGATCCAATCCATCGCGTGGCACTACGGCGCTCGGCGCCTGGGGTATTACTCAGC
>JANLWJ010000201.1:0-4326 GCA_031364455.1 Actinomycetes bacterium
GCCAGCCTGGGCACGTTCCCGCCGTACTTCTCCCGACTCTCGAAGGTGAACCGGCTCGGCCCGGCCGAACCGGGTCCGGTGGTCCTGCCCGGCCTGTCGGTCGCAGAGGTTCAACGGCTGCGCCGGCAAGGCGCAGAGGTCGTCGATGTGCGCCCGGTCGCGGACTACAGCGCCGGGCACGTCCCCCGGTCCCTGTCGATCGCACTTCGGCCGGTGTTCGCAACATGGCTGGGATGGCTCGTTGCGGACCCCAGCACCCCGCTGATCATCGTGCGCAATCCCGACCAGGACACCGCAGAGATCCTGTGGCAGACCCGCAAGGTGGGCTACGACCGGGTCGTTGGAGAACTGGCTGGTGGACTCGTGAGCTGGACGGGCCACGGCCAACCAACCACTCGGACGCCGATCGTCGAGACGGCCACCCTGGAACCGGCAGCGCTCGTGGATGTGCGACAGCGCGCCGAGTACGCAGCCGGCCACGTCCCCGGAGCCGCGCACGTCGAGCTCGGCGACGTCGAAAGTCACGACCTGCCGGACGGTCCCCTGGTGGTCATGTGCGGTCACGGTGAGCGCGCCGCCTCGGCCGCAAGCTTGCTGGAGCGCTCCGGTCGCCACGACATCTCCGTGCTCGCCGCCGGCCCGCAGGACTGGGCCGACGCCACCGGGCACGAAATCGAGGTAACCGCATGACGGGCGCGCTGCGTCGCCCGATGGAGCTGGGGCTGCGCCAGAACATCGCGCAGTTCTCACTCCTTGTCGCGGTCAACGCCCTCGTCGGCGGCATGCTCGGCCAGGAGCGCACCGTGCTGCCGCTGCTGGCCCGCGACGTCTTCGGGATCGAGGGCTACACCGCCGCACTGACCTACATCCTCGCGTTCGGGGTCGCGAAAGCCGCGACGAACTACTTCGCCGGCACCCTGTCCGACCGGTTCGGTCGCAAGCCCGTCCTGGTGGGCGGGTGGATCGTCGCGATCCCCGTGCCGCTGTTGCTGATCTGGGCGCCGTCGTGGGCGTGGATCGTGGTGGCGAACCTGTTCCTGGGCGTGAGCCAGGGGCTGACCTGGTCGACGACGGTCGTCATGAAGATCGACCTTGTCGGACCTGCCCGCCGCGGCCTGGCGATGGGGTTCAACGAAGCCGCGGGGTACGTCGCGGTGGCACTGACCGCGCTGGCCACCGGCTACCTCGCCGCCGCGTACGGTCTACGCCCCGCGCCGTTCTTCCTCGGGATCGCCTTCGCGGCGCTCGGTCTCGGTGTCTCCACACTTTTCGTGCGCGAGACCCGCGGCTTCGCCCGCCTCGAGGCCGCCACGCACGTGGCCCGCGCCGACGGCCGCCACGACCACCTCGGAGATGACCTGACCAACGGTCAGGTTTTCGTCCAGACCTCTTTCAAGGAGCCGGCGCTGTCCGCGGCCAGCCAGGCCGGACTGGTGAACAACCTCAACGATGGCCTGGCGTGGGGCCTGTTCCCGGTGCTCTTCCTCTCCGCCGGGCTGTCCCTGGAACGCATCGGGCTGCTCGCAGCGATCTACCCGTTGGTGTGGGGTCTCGGACAGCTGCTCACCGGCGGCCTGTCCGACCGGTGGGGCCGCAAGTGGTTCATCGCCGGCGGGATGGGGGTCCAGGCTGTCGGCCTCGCGATCATCGCGGCCGCGGACTCCTTCGGTTGGTGGGCGGTCGCCGCCGTCCTGCTCGGGGCCGGCACCGCGATGGTCTACCCGACCCTGCTCGCAGCGATCGGTGACGTCGCCCACCCCGCGTGGCGGGCCCGCGCGGTCGGCACCTACCGGCTCTGGCGCGACGGAGGCTTCGCGGTCGGCGCCCTGCTCTCTGGCCTGCTCGCCGACCTCTACGGCGTGCGCACCGCGATCGGCGCCGTCGCCGTCCTCACCGCCGCATCCGGACTCGTCGTCGCCGTGCGCATGTATGAGACGCGACACAAACCGGTGCCGGTCGTCACCATGGGAACAGGAGACTCACCATGAGCCGGCGCGAAGCCAAGACAGCGATGTACGAGCAGTTCGCCCGAACGGGCAAGGCCCTGTCCAACCCCAAGCGTCTCGACCTGCTCGACCTGCTTGCCCAGGGTGAGCGCTCGGTGGAGTCACTGGCGACCGCCGCCGGGCTCGGCGTGTCCACCGCGTCGGCCCACCTGCAGGTTCTCAAGGACTCGGGACTGGTGCGATCGCGGCGTGCGGGCACCTTCGTCCACTACCGGCTCGCCGGCGACGACGTCGCCGCGTTGTTCGCTCTGCTGCGAACCGTCGCCACAACGCATCTGCGTGACGCCGAACACGCGGCCTCGGAATACTTGGGACCCTCGACTGACGACTCCGACGCCGTCGAACGCGATGAGCTGCTGCGCCGAGCACGCAGCGGTGAGGTCGTGGTCCTGGACGTGCGCCCAACTGTGGAATTCCGTGCCGGGCACATCCCGGGGGCCGTCTCGCTTCCCCTGGAGGACCTCGAGCGTCGCATGAAAGACCTTCCCGACGGGGTGGAGATCGTGGCGTACTGCCGAGGCGCCTACTGCGTTCTCGCCTACGACGCCGTGGAGCAGCTCGCGGCGTCCGGGCGTCGTGCACGCCGACTGCACGAAGGCATGCTCGAGTGGCGACTCGCTGGCCTGCCCGTCGACGAAGGGGCCGCATGAACGGCGCCGATCTGCCCCGCTGGGACAGCGCGTTGGCTGTGGTGGCGCACCCCGACGACGAGTCGTTCGGCCTCGGCGCCGTCCTGTCCGCGTTCATCGACTCCGGTACCCGAGTGTCGGTGCTCTGCTTCACCCGCGGTGAGGCCTCGACGCTCCACGGCGACACCGACGACCTCGCAACAACCCGTGCCAACGAGCTAGCCCAAGCCGCACGCGAGCTCGGGATCACCGACGTGCACCTCCTGAGCTACCCCGACGGGCAGCTCGGCGCCCTCGATCCGAACGAGCTGACCCAAGCAATCCTCGACGTAGCAGCCCTGATACACCCCGACGGGCTCATCACATTCGACGCCAGCGGCGTCACCGGACACCCCGACCATCAGTGCGCAACAGCGGTCGTCACCCAGGTCGCGGCGACCCTGGGTATCGCTGCTCTGGGCTGGACTGTCCCGAACAGTGTCGCCGAGGTCCTCAACGCGGAGTTCGGATCTCAGTTCGCCGGGCACGGACCGAGTGACATCGATCTCAGCATCACCGTCGACCGGGCCCGCCAGCGCCGCGCCATCGACCTCCATCCCAGCCAAGCCGTGCCCGGAAGCGTCCTGTGGCGGCGACTCGATCTACTCGCCGACCGTGAGTACCTGCGCTGGCTCTACCGGCCAGGGCGAACCAACTGAAGTCAGGGAGCGAACCACCATGAGCGTGCTCGTGATCGTCAATGGCTCCGCGTACGGCCTCGACTCCACGTTCAACGCCATCCGTCTGGCCGCTTCGATGGCCAAACGTGACGGGGTCTAGGTGACCGTGTTCCTCATGGGTGACGGCGTCACGGCGGCGATGGCAGGACAGAAGACCCCCGACGGCTACTACAAGCTCGACCGCATGCTGTCCACAGTCCCGCGCAACAACGGCCGCATCCTGTGCTGCGGCACCTGCATGGACGCCCGCGGCATCACCGAGGCGATGCTCATGCCCGACGCGGCCCGTTCCACCATGGAGGAGCTCGCCGACAACACCCTCGACGCCGACAAGGTCCTGGTCTTCTGATGTCCGCCGACTACCCTCACCGCCATGGGGGTGGGCCACGCCGAGGCGATGGGCACAGTCCGACTCTCGCTCGGCCACGGGAGCAATGCACACGATGTGCTCCAGGCAGTCTGCTCCTACAAAGGGCGTTCCTAGCGGTTCAGTGACATCGGTTCGGGCTTCCTGGCGGTGCCCCGGCCAGAGTCCACCCCCGCAAACGGATCGCGGAGTCCGCCTGGGCCGTAGAGGGATCGCTTCTACCGTGCGCTGGGCGACTGTGTGTTGGCGGCCTACCCCGCACACATCGTCGACGCATTCGGTCGGTGATAGGGCGTACCTGTCGAGCCGCGCGACGCGATGTGGGCATTCTGGGGTTGGGGTCATGCGGTCATCGTGTGCGCGTCAGGTCAGTCGGCCTGCTCGTCGCCGCCTGGGTCTTTCTTGACCGTCGCTGTCTGCACGGCAGCACCTGTGGCGCTCACGGTGACGCTGACATCAAGGACATTCTTGGAGGTTGCGTAGAGGCTGTACTTGTTGGTCGGAAAGTGATCTAGCCCGCCGGAGTTGACGAAGTGAGCGACCCGCGTCTCGCCTGCCGGAATTGTGAAGGACGGCGGCAGTTTCGCGTAGTAGCTCTCCGACGT
>JANLWJ010000261.1:0-9784 GCA_031364455.1 Actinomycetes bacterium
CCCAGGGGGAGCGACACGTGCCGAGCTGTCGGCGTCGACCCGATCTACAACTTCATGGACTACAGCAACGACCTTTGCATGGATCGCTTTACCTCAGGTCAGGCTGATCGAATGTCGAGCCAGTGGGTCACCTTCCGGTCCGCTTCGTGAGTTCCTGACGCTGTGCCTACGCTGGTGAGGTGACCACGCCGCCTGAGCCAGACATGACAGGCGTCAGGACAGGCGAAGACCAGCCTGAGGCAGGACCCGGAAGCATCTTCGGGCCGGAGTACCGCGTCCTGACCCTCGGCGTCATCTCGGTCATGACGATCGTGGCCTTTGAGGCGATGGGCGTCATCACCGCGATGCCGACCGCGGCTCGTGAACTGGATGGCCTTTCGCTCTACGCCTGGGGCTCCACTGCTGTCACCGCGGCAGGTCTGTACGCCATGGCGGCGGCTGGCGGGTGGGCTGATCGCCGTGGTCCGGTCCCTCCGCTGGCAGCCGGTCTTGTCGCCTTCGTCGTTGGCACCCTCGTCTGTGGCTTCGCGCCGACCATGCCAGTTCTGCTGTTGGGTAGGGCCTTTCAGGGCTTGGGCTTCGGTGCCGCGATCGTGGCGCTCTACGTGGTCATCGGCCGGGCCTACCCAGAGCAGCTGCGGCCGCGCGTGTTTACCGCGCTCTCCGGTTCATGGGTAGTGCCAGGGCTCGTCGGCCCGCTGGTCGCCGGCCTCGTCACCGACGCCTTTGGCTGGCGCTGGGTCTTCTTCGGAGTCCTGCTGTTGCTCATCCCGGTCGGGGCGGTCCTGATCCCGCGGCTGCAGGCAATGCACGTCGAGCCAGATCCGGACGCCGACCCAGCCCCTGGGCGCAAACGGCTGGCGCTCCTGGCTGCGGTCGGGGTGGTGCTGCTGCAAGTCTCAGGACAGCGGCTCGATGCGTCATCGCTGGTCACTGCCCCGGTCGCCATCGTGCTGATGGCCTACGCCGTTCCCCGCCTGCTGCCCGGGGGAACCCTCACCGCCCGGCGGGGTTTGCCAACCGTGGTGCTGATCCGCGGCGTCTTCGCAGGTTCGTTCTTTGCGGCTGAGTGGTTCATCCCGCTCATGCTGGTTAGCGAACGCGGGCTGTCGTCGGTCTTTGCCGGTGGCGCTTTGTCCGGTGCTGCCATCGGATGGTTCCTCGGTAGCTGGATCCAGGGGCGCCCATCGCTGACGATCACCCGGGATCGGCTAGTGGTGATCGGGGCAACGTTCACGACGGCTGGCCTGGCGCTCTCCAGTGTGGTTGCCCTCGAGGCCGTCTCGTGGCAGGTGATCGCATTCACCTGGGCGATCGGCTCGTTCGGCATGGGCATCTTGTACGGATCACTCGGCGTTCTGGTGCTGCAGCTGTCTCCTTCGGAGGAACAGGGAGTGAACTCCGCCGCGCTGCAGATCTCCGACTCGCTGGGCGTCATCTTGGCGACCGGCCTCGGTGGGGTTATCTTCGCGACGTCGCACGCGAGGGGCGGTCAAGACGGCGGCGTCTACCTCACGATCTTCCTGGTAATGACGGCGATCGCTGCGATCGGAACGGTGCTGGCTCCGCGGGTGGCGCCGCGCCGCGCGGGCGCTGCGGCCGGTTGATCTTGGGCTGACACGCCGAGGCGGTGGGGGTCGTGCTCGTGAGGCTGGTCGATGCTTAGGCTCGTGCCCCCGTGACGAACCGAGCCCCGCCAACCGCCATCCCACTGCGCAGCTGGCAGCGCGCTGCGCTCGAGGAGTGGATGGCGCAGCGTCCTCGGGACTACCTCGCGGTAGCCACACCAGGGGCCGGCAAGACCACTTTTGCCCTGAAGGTCGCCGCGGAACTGCTCGCTGCCAAGCACGTGCGCGCCATCACTGTCGTGGCGCCCACCGAACACTTAAAACAGCAGTGGGCCGATGCCGCCACCAAGCTCGGTGTTCACCTCGACCCTCGCTTCACCAACGCGCAGGGTGCGACAGGACAGGCATTTGACGGAGTCGTCGTCACGTACGCGCAGGTGGCCTCGCACCCGATGCTGCATCGGGCTCGCACCGAGAACCGCAAGACGCTGGTGGTCCTCGACGAGATCCACCATGCGGGGGATGCGATGTCCTGGGGTAGCGCGGTGCGTGAGGCGTTCGAACCTGCAGCGCACCGGCTCGCCCTGACCGGTACCCCGTTCCGCTCCGACGTCAACGCAATCCCGTTCGTCAGGTATGAGCCAGATGGCGATGGACTGCCGCGCAGCTCGTCGGACCACTCCTACGGATACGCCGACGCGCTGAGGGACGGAGTGGTGCGTCCGGTGCTCTTCCTCGCCTACTCCGGTGACATGCGATGGCGCACCAGGGCAGGGGACGAGGTGGCCGCGCGGCTCGGTGAGGATGTCGGCCCGGACGCCACGGCGCAGGCCCTTCGCACAGCCCTGGACCCGAAGGGGGAGTGGATTGCCTCGGTCCTGGCCGCGGCTGACCGCCGGCTCGGTGAGGTGCGTCGCGCCATGCCGGACGCCGCAGGTCTGGTGATCGCAACCGACCATGAGCACGCTCGTGCCTACGCCCGACTGCTCAGTCGGATATCTGGTGAGAAGGTGCCGACGGTGCTCTCCGACGATCCCAAGGCAAGCAGCGTCATCGAGAAGTTCATCGGGTCATCGGCGCGTTGGCTCGTCGCAGTTCGGATGGTGAGCGAGGGCGTCGACATTCCGCGGCTCGCTGTCGGCGTCTATGCCACGACCACGACGACGCCGCTCTTCTTTGCGCAGGCGGTCGGGCGCTTCGTCCGTGCGAGACGGCGCGGCGAGACGGCGTCGATCTTCGTTCCCAGCGTCCCAACACTGCTGCAGCACGCATCGCTGATGGAGGAGGAACGCGACCACGTTCTTGGCAGGGTCGTTCACGACGAAGACGACCTCTTTGCCGCCGAGCGTGACCTGCTCGCCAAAGCTGAGGCAGAACAGAACGAAGCTTGCCTGGCTGACGGAACGTTCGAGGCCCTGGAGTCAGCCGCACGCTTCGACCGGGTGGTCTTTGACGGCGGCGAGTTCGGCCGCATGACCGAGGCCGGCTCGCAGGAGGAGCACGACTACCTGGGCCTGCCTGGGCTCCTCGAGCCGGACCAGGTCGCCGTGCTGCTCAAGGAGCGTCAGGCCCAGCAGGTCGGGCAGGACAAGCGACTCACGTCCCCCAAGGTGGTATCGACAGCTGACTTCCGGGCAGTGGCCGACCTGCGCCGCGACTTGGCAGGGTTGGTGGCTGCCTGGCACCACCGAACGGGCCAGCCCCACGCGAGTATTCACGGGGACCTGCGGGCGGCATGTGGAGGCCCGGTCGTGCCGCTGGCGAACGCAGCCGACCTGCAGCGCCGGATCGACACCCTGCGCGCGTGGGCGGTGGCCCGGCGCTAGGCTTCAGCCCACGTTCATTTGCATGTCAGGTGGGGGACATCTCCACCCACGAGCCCCGGAGGCCCCATGCGCACCGCCCGCTCCTCGCTCCGCTCTGCTGTCGTGGTCGCCGCTTCGGTTGCCGCAGTCCTCGCGCTCTCATCCTGCGCCCAGGAAGAGAGTGTCCCGGCCTCGACCTCGACCAGCGGGGACGCCTGCGCTGACATCACAACGGTCAAGAACGGCACACTGACCGTCGCGACCAGTGACCCCGCCTACCCGCCATACGTCATCGACAACAAGCCGAGCAACGGCAAGGGTTTTGAGTCAGCGACTGCCTACGCTGTCGCAGAGGAAATGGGGTTCGCCGACGACCAGGTTGAGTGGACGTTCGCCAACTTCGGCCAACTCTTCGCCCCCGGCGACAAGGACTTCGACTTCGCCATCAACCAGATCTCGATCACTCCCAAGCGCCAGGAAGCGGTAACCTTCAGCGACCCCTACTACGAGGCGTCCAACGGCGTGCTGGTGCTGAAGGACAGTGAGTTCGCCGACGTCACGTCTTTGGCCGAGCTGCAGGACGCCAAGATAGGCGTGCAGATCGGTACCACGGCACTGGATGAGGTCGAGACCCAGATTGCGCCGACCCAGGAGATCGCCGTGTTCGATGACACGACGCAGTCGACGCAGGCGTTGTCGAACGGTCAGATCGACGCGATCGTCACCGACCTGCCGACGACCCTCTACCTCGCAACGGTCGAGGTGCCCGGAACGGTGGTCGGGCAACTGCCGGCCGCCGATGCTGCTGACAGCTGGGGTCTCGTTCTGGAGAAGGACAACCAGCTGGTCAGATGCGTCAACCAGGCGGTGGACGCCCTGACGGAGTCCGGCGAGCTGCTCGACATCACCAACCAGTGGATGACCGAGTACTCCGACGCACCGGTTCTGAGCTAACCCGACGGGTCGGCGTTGTCCGGTGACAACTACCTCTGACGCGGAACCGGTCTATGACCCGGCGCGGCTGCAGGCTCTCTCGGCTCGCCGACGTCGCGATGCGACCGTGTCGACTATCAGCACCATCCTGGTGCTCGGACTGCTGTTGGCCCTCATCGTCAACTCTCCGGGGTGGCCAGCGGTCAGGGAATCCTTCTTCAGTGGTGTCTATGCCCGTGATGTGCTCCCGGACATTCTTGAGGGTCTTCGACTCACCATTATCCTGTTCGTGACGGCGGAACCGGTCGTTCTGATTGCCGGACTGGCGCTGGCGGTGGTGCGTGGGCTGAGGGCTCCGGTGTTCACACCGCTGCGGATTCTCGCGATCGCCTACGCAGACGTCGTTCGTGGCATCCCAACCATTCTGTTGATCTTTATGTTCGGGTTCGGGATCCCAGCTCTGAATCTCCAGGGTCTGCCGGACGACCCACTGTTCTGGGCTTGGTTCGCCTTGGTCGTCTCATACACGGCCTATGTCAGTGAGGTGCTGCGAGCAGGGCTTGAGTCGGTGCACCCCAGTCAGCGGGCCGCAGCTCGCGCGCTGGGGCTGAACCAGTACCAGAGCCTGCGCCACGTGGTGGTGCCCCAGGCCTTCCGCCGGGTGACGCCACCGTTGCTCAACGACTTCATCTCCCTCCAGAAGGACACCGCCCTGGTGGCCGTCGTTGGAGCCGGAATCGAGATGACCCGAGCGGCACAGATCTACAGCTTGGACGCATTCAACTTCACCCCACTCGTGGTCGCTGCCTTCTTCTACGTCCTGCTCACGGTTCCGCTCTCCAGATGGGCCGACTGGATGGCCGCACGGCAACGGCGCCGAAGCGCCGCCGCAGGAGGTGCCCTGTGACGACCTCGACCCTGCAGGTGCAGGGCGTCCACAAGGCCTACGGGGACCATCCGGTGTTGCGGGGTGTCTCGCTCGACATCAACGAGCATGAGGTGGTGGCGCTGATCGGAGCCTCTGGTTCTGGGAAGTCGACCTTGCTGCGCTGCATCGACTTGCTCGAGCCCATTGACGCCGGCGCGATCCTCTTGGAGAGCGAGGACATCTCCTGGCCCGGCTACGACGTCAATGCGGCCCGTCGCAACATCGGGATCGTCTTCCAGTCGTTCAACCTCTTTCCGCACCGCAGCGTGATCGACAACATCACCTTGGCGCCGCGAAAGGTGCTGGGTCATTCACGCGATGAGGCGGAGTCTCAAGCGGTGGACTTGCTGACGAGGTTCGGTCTTGCCGACAAATCCGACGACTATCCCGACCGACTCTCGGGCGGACAGCAGCAGCGCGTTGCCATCGTGCGGGCCTTGGCGATGCAGCCGAAGATCATGCTCTTCGACGAGATCACCTCAGCGCTCGACCCTGAGCTGGTCGGGGAGGTGCTCGGTGTGATCCGTGACCTCAAGGACGCCGGCCTGACAATGGTGCTTGCCACTCACGAGATGACCTTCGCCCGCGAGGTGGCCACCCGTGTTGCCTTCCTGGACGGCGGCGAGGTTGCCGAGCTGGGGCCACCTGAGCAGGTACTGTCCAATCCGCAACAGGAGCGCACCCGGCGCTTCCTTCGGCGCGTGACGGAGGCTGGACGGTTATGAGCACCTCATCGACGGACCAACTACAGGGCATGCTGGGCCGCACCTTCGGCGCTGTGCTCGCCTTTGGTCTAGCCACGATCGCGCTCGGCATCATCTTGATGGTCTTCACCGAGCAATCAGTGGCCTTCTTCGCGGTGGTCGTCGGCATCTACCTGATCTTCAGCGGAATCTTCATGATCGTCGCGAGCTTCTCCAGCGAGACCGGTGGCACCGGCATGCGGGTGCTCTCGGCGATCGCCGGACTGTTCTCTGTGCTCCTTGGAATCGTCGCTTTCCGCGGGATCAGCCAGGCGGTAGCCGTGCTCGCTCTGCTTATCGGAGTCGGCTGGGTGGTCCGCGGTATCGCCGAGCTCATCGAAGGCATCTCGAACCCCGGAATGCCGGCGCGCGGATGGGTGATCTTCATCGGTGCGTTGAGCCTGATCGCCGGCATTGTCGTCCTCGCCTGGCCGGCGATCACCCTCAACGCGCTCGTCTGGGTCACCGGGCTGTGGCTGGTCTTCCTCGGGATCGTCGAGGTCGTCGGTTCGTTGCAGCTCCGCAAGCTCGCCCAGACCGTCTAGCCCTGACTTCCTAGAAGTCCGCGCGGCCACCGGCTGCTCGCTCGAGCAGCGGTGTTGTGCGGTAAGGGACGCCGTTCGCCAGCACGATCACCATGTTCGACCGTTCGACGCCGTCGATGTCGAGTACGGCATCGACGACGCGCTGAAGGTCTGCATTGGTGAGGGCGACGACGCGAACCAACATGTCGCCCGATCCGGATATCGTGTGGGCCTCGAGTACCTCCGGTAGCTGAGCAAGGGCTGACTCGATCGTCCGGTGGCCGCGCTGGCTGATCTCCAGAGTCACGAAGGCGCTGACCTCGAACCCGAGGGCTACCGGGTCGACGTCCGGCCCCCAGCCGGTGACGATGCCCTGAGTCTCCAGACGGTCCAATCGAGCCTGCACGGTTCCCCTGGCCACCGCCAGGCGGCGGGAGGCCTCCAGAACACCAATCCGTGGCTCGGCGCGGAAGAGTGCCAGGATGCGGGCGTCGAGGGCGTCAATTGGCTGCTTCATGCCGCCTGACTGTACAGATTGACCACTGAGTCGCCTAGAGGTTGCGCAGAGTGAGCGGCACCGGTCACCCTCCGAACTACATGACATCGACGGCGGAGGCCGCCGGTGGTGAGCGCGAAGGAGATCCCATGACCGTGACCGATGTGGCAGGTCAGCAGGTAGCTGACGCCTTTCCGATCCAGGGCATGGCCTACGTGCAGTTCACCGTCGGCAACGCCCGGCAGGCAGCCCACTTCTACTCAACGGCCTTTGGCATGCAGCGGGTCGCGTACCGCGGACCCGAGACCGGCCAGCGCGACTTCGCCGAGTATGTGATGGCGTCCGGCTCGGCGCGTTTTCTGCTCACTGCCGAGGTGCACAGCGGAACCTGGGTGGGGGACCGGGTAGCCCGACACGGCGACGGAGTGGTCGACCTTGCCCTCGACGTCCCGGACGTCGAGTACGCCTACCGTCACGCGCTCGAGAACGGCGCGACCGGTATCACCGAACCAGAGGTGTTCAGCGACGATTTCGGGGCGGTCACCCAGGCGGTGATCGCCACCTACGGCGACACGCGCCACACCCTGGTCGACCGGTCGCAGTACCGGGGACCGTTCCTGCCTGGTTTCGTCGCAGCTGACCCGATCGTCGACCCACCTGAGCGCCGCGTCTTCACCGCCATCGACCACTGCGTCGGCAACGTCGAGCTCGGGCAGATGGACAGGTGGGTCGACTTCTACCACCAGGTGATGGGCTTCACGAACATGAAGGAGTTCGTCGGCGATGACATCGCGACTGAGTACTCGGCCCTGATGAGCAAAGTGGTGGCCGACGGGCATCGCAAGGTGAAGTTCCCGATCAATGAGCCGGCGGTTGCGAAGAAGAAGAGCCAGATCGACGAGTACCTCGAGTTCTACGGCGGCCCTGGCGTCCAGCATCTGGCGCTGAACACCAACAACATCGTGGCCAGCGTCGATTACATGCGGGCGATGGGAGTGGACTTCCTTCGCACTCCTGACTCGTACTACGACGACCCTGAACTGCGCGAGCGGATCGGTGAGGTGCGCGTACCGATCGAAGAGCTGAAGCAGCGCGGCATTCTGGTCGACCGCGACGAGGACGGCTATCTGCTGCAGATCTTTACCAAGCCGGTGCAGGACCGGCCAACTGTCTTCTTCGAGCTGATCGAGCGGCACGGCTCGCTCGGGTTCGGGAAAGGCAACTTCAAGGCCCTCTTCGAGGCGATCGAGCGTGAGCAGGAGATCCGCGGGAACCTGTAGATCGGCCATTAGGGTGAGGCATCCGCACCTGAAGGGATCCTCACATGGTCCGCAAGCCGATCGTCGTCAGCCTCGCCGTTGCGGCGTCCCTCATCGTGAGCGCCCTTGGGGCAGGCGGAGTGGCGATCGCCAGGGGAGGGTTCACCCCCGGCTCGGTCGGAATCGGCGACCCATACGTCCCCAATGAGGGAAATGGTGGCTACCAGGTCCGGCGCTACGACCTCGACCTGCGCTTCAAGCCTGACACCGACCGCCTGCAGGGTGTTGCGACCATCGAGGCGACGGCTACGCAGTCGTTGTCGGCGTTCAACCTCGACCTGTACGGCCTGGTTGTCGACTCTGTCGCCGTTGATGGCGTAGCAGCCACGGTCAGTCGAGCTCCCCGTGAGATGACGGTCCAGCCGGCCGTAGGCATCACCGATGGAGACCCTTTCACGGTTGTCGTCACATACGCGGGCAAGCCTGAGATCCTCAAAGACCCCGACCTCGGCAAGTCCGGTTGGTTCAACACCTCCGACGGTGCCACCGTCGTTGGCGAGCCCGAGGCTGGGATGTTCTGGTTCCCGGTCAACGAGCACCCCAGTGACAAAGCCAAGATCTGTACCAAGATCGCTGTACCCAAGGGGCTTCAGGCGGTGTCGAACGGCTTGCTGGAACGGGCGCCGACTACCCGCGACGGGTGGACGACGTCCCATTGGTGTTCTCGAGACCCGATGGCCTCGTACCTGGCGACGGTGTCGATTGGCAAGTGGCGCTTCGACCGATCCCGGACCAGCTCGGGCATCCCGGTGCTGAACTACGTCGACCGAAGCTTCCCGAGAAGCGCTGACCGGGTGCTCGGTCTCGCTCCGGAGATCATCGACTTCTTCGAGACGAGGTTCGGCCGGTACCCGTTCGAGGCGGCCGGCGGGATTTTGGACACCCACACCAGCTGGTACGCCATGGAGACCCAGACCCGTCCGACGTACGACAAGTCACTCGTCGGCAAGCGGTGGTTCCCCCCGACTGTCGCCCACGAGCTTGCCCACCAGTGGTACGGCGACAGCGTTGCCGTCGAGCGCTGGCGGGACATCTGGCTCAACGAAGGCTTCGCCACCTACGCAGAGTGGCTGTGGGTCGCGCACGACGGTGGGCCGTCAGTTGCCGCACAGTTTGACGATGCGTTCTCACGGCCGAGTGACCGCGCCTTCTGGACGCTCAACGTGTCAGACCCCGGCTACGCCAATCTGTTTGCCGGTCCGATCTACTCGCGTGGTGCGATGACCCTCTACGCCCTCAAGCTCAAGGTTGGAGCTGCTGACTTCGCCAAGATCCTCCGGGAGTGGGCCGAGCGCCATGCCAATGGCAACGTAAGCACCGGCGACTTCAAACGCCTGGCGGAACGAGTCTCAGGACGGTCGCTGGACGCGTTCTTCACCGAGTGGGTGGTGGACGGCGGCAAGCCGGCCGACCCTCGCTAGCGCACTAGTCAGGCTCGCTCGCAGTACGCGGCGAGGTCGTCGAGGTC
>JANLWJ010000277.1:0-1904 GCA_031364455.1 Actinomycetes bacterium
TGGTCGCGACCGAGGACGCCGAGCTCCTGGTGTGGGAGATGAACGCGTCAGTCAGGTGATGTGCGCCGCAGCCGTGCTATCCCGGTCCGCCGGATTCACCCTCGACATCACGGGAACTGAGGACGCAGAACTCATTGCCCTCAGGGTCGGACAAGACAGTCCACGTGACATCATCACTTTGACCAATGTCAGCGCGTCGCGCACCGAGTCGTTCCAAACGTTCGATCTCTGCGTCCCGGTCCTGGCTCGTGTGTGGTGCGAGGTCGATGTGCAGTCGGTTCTTGGTCGACTTCGCATCAGGGACGCTCACGAAGACCAGACCCGGCCCGATCTGCTCCCAGGGAGTGTCCTTGAGCTTGCCCGGGTCAACCCAGGACGGGATGATGACGCACTCCTCGTCGGCCTCATAGACGAGGGACCACTCGAGCGCCTCCGCCCACCACGCGGCGAGACTCCTGGGATCGCCGCTGTCAATCACTGTGGTGTACCACCGAAGTGCCATACGTTTCCTCCCGAGTTCGTGTGTCTGTGATCATGCTGAGCCTTGCACGCCTTAAGCATCGGAGACCGCTGGCGTTCTCTTGCGCCTTCGGGGACGCCCAGAACGGTGAGGTGTCCGACTGAACGGCCGGTGTGACACAACCAGCAGTCGGTAGCGAACTAAGGGTTGACGCCGTCGGCCGGATGACCTAAAATCGAACATGTGTTCGAATACGGGTGATCTCCCCGCATTGGGCTGGTGCGTGGCAGTTGAGGGTCGGCGCCTGAGGCCGAGGCCCGGTGGCTGCCGTTGGTTCAGGTGATTCCTTCTTGTGAATGTTGCCCTGTCCGCGCTCACCGGTCGAAGGAGGTGCCCCCGATGGGACGTGACCAGGCCGACGACGCGGTGCCGTCCGACGACGCGGTGCCGTCTGGCAATGGCGTGGGTGCGGATGGTTGGGCGGTGCCGGGGTGTGGGGTTCGGAATCCGTTCCCGCCCGGTGCGCATGTCGTGGCTGAGGCCCGGCAGGTTTTCTCGCTCTTCGTTGCTGAGGCCGATGATTTGCCGACGGCGGAGCAGTTGGTGGCGATGCGGCAGGTGATCGACCAGTTGGAGGGTTTGTGGCTGGCTGCGTCGGCTGATTTCTCTGAGTCCGGTGAGCTGGCCGAGACCGGTCATTCGACGTTGGCGTCCTGGATGCGACACCGGTGCCATCTGGCGCCCGCTGAGGCGGCTGGGCGGGCGAAGGTGGCGTTCGCGGTGACCGCGTCGCAGCCGACCACCGGAACCGCGATGCGTTCGGGCACGGTGTCGTGGCGGCACGCGCAGGTGATCGAGCAGGCCCTGCGTCAGGTCCCGGCCGAGCGTCGCGCCGAGGCCGAGACTGTCCTGGTTGAGCATGCCGAGTCGCTCGATCCTGGGCAACTCCGCAGGGCCGCCGACCGGCTGGTGCACTGCTTCGACCGTGCGCGGGCCGATGACGCCGCGATTCGTGCGCTCGACCGGCGTGGCCTGTCGGTGGCCGAAACAATGGACGGGATGGTGTCGGTCAACGGCCTGCTCGACCCGGTCACCGGGGCGCTGCTGATGACAGCCCTCGACGCCAGGCTACGCCCCACGCCCGGTTCGGCCGACCACGACCACCGCGACGGCCACGGCGACGGTCACCGAAACTCCGGTGGTTCGGCTGGTGGCGTTGTGGGCGTTGATGAGGTGCTGACGTGGTCCCAGCGTCGAGCCGATGCGCTGGGCGAGATCTGTCAGCAGTGGCTGCAGGACATCAACCAAACAACCGTCGCTGGGGTGCGGCCGCATCTGTCGGTCATCGTCGACCACGCCTCCCTGGCCGCCGGGCCGGTTGCCAGCGCCGCGCCTGATGCCGAGCCAGGCCCAGTCGAGCCGGCGCAGCTGGGGTGGGTCGGGC
>JANLWJ010000322.1:0-15299 GCA_031364455.1 Actinomycetes bacterium
GCTGCATCATCTCGGCCGAAACCAAGGTGTGTAGTCGCGAGTCGGTCGTGATAGTGGGTCGAGGAGGTGACGATAGGCTTTCTGGCGGCTGGGGCGCGGACGAGTTACACGGCGGCGCTGGCAATGACCAGCTTTTCGGTAACCGAGGCGCCGATTCCCTTGCGGGGGGTGTCGGTGATGACCACCACGACGGTGGGGCTAGCACACTGGACAGCTGTGTCGACAATGAGGGAATCAATACCTTTATCAACTGCGAGACGTAACGAGTTGGGAGACGTGACACAGCGTTAGCGTAAGCCCCTTGCCGTCGATGAACTCGGGTCTGCTCCGTCCGGGTTTGTTAGGGCATTGCTAGGCAACGGAACCAACTTAGTCAGGATGGTTCCCGACGAAGCCGTTCGGCGTCCAGACGAACACGCACGAACCCGACTTGATTCGAACGGTTCCGGACTATGCGGGATGACTCTCGGCTGACTACGGATCAGAAGGTTGGGAGTTCGAATCTCTCCGGGCGCGCCAGGTTTGCGCAGGTCAGAGCCGGTTTCCTCACTCGGATTTCTAGCGGTGCCGTGCTCACCTCCGGCACCTGGACCTCACCTCGCAACTTCATGCCTTGGGCCACCGCATCGGCGATGGCTCGGGTATTACCAAACTTTGACTCGTAGACGACTAGTGATCGCTTCATGACTCATCGCCCGCCGGGACGACGTGGTACTTCAAGCCGGGACGACGTGGTACTTCAAGGGTGCTCGGCTCACCGACTGAAGACCAGTGACCTTCGTCCCGGCCGCCGATCGCCGATCCGGCAAAGGCAAGGTTGATGCGACGCAGTCCGGGATTTCAACCGACGGCATCACCGGCTCGGGACATCCATGTCCTCCTGTTGGGCCGGGTCCCGGCCGAGGGCCTTGCGACCCCGCCGGACACTGGTCCCTAGTCGGCTGCGGCAGCCACAACTGGATAACTCTAGAATCGAAGGAAGTCTGCTGAGGAGCTACGAAAGGCGGTGGCTGTGGTCGTCGACTCTGATGCCATCAGCCTCGTCAAGCCCCCAGCGCTGACCCAAGCCTCCGCCTCAGAGCGGCTGCGGCCCTATGTCCCGCGGCTGCTGATCGACTGGTTGAGACACACCCCTGACCGCATGTATCGCGAGGTCGAGGGAACCCTCGTCTTCGTCGACATCTCCGGCTTCACCAAGCTCACCGAGCGGCTCGCCCGTAAGGGCAAGGTGGGAGCCGAGGAGATGAGTGACATCCTCAACGCCACCTTCGCCGCGCTGTTGAGGGTCGCCTATCAAGACGGCGCCGGCCTCGTGAAGTGGGGTGGCGACGCGGTGCTGCTGCTCTTCGACGGTCCCGGCCATGCGGAGCGCGCCGCGAGGTCGGCGTTCCGCATGCGTGCGACGTTGCGTGAGGTCGGTCAGCTGAAGACCAGCGCGGGCGAAGCCCGGTTGCGTATGTCGGTGGGGATCCACAGCGGGGTCTTTCACTTCTTCCTCGTCGGTGACTCCGACCATCATCGTGAGCTACTGGTCTCTGGCCCCGCGGCTTCCACCACCGCGGTCATGGAAGCGACCGCCGATGCAGGTGAAATCGGGATCAGCGCACAGACTGCAGCGCTGTTGGACCCTCGTTGTGTTGGGAAGCCGAAAGGCGAGGCTCTGCTGCTGCGCGCCGAGCCAGCTGCCTTCGCAGATAGCCCTGCACCAGCTGTAGACGTCAGCGGCCTCGACCTCAGCGCCGCGTTTCCCCGAGCGATCCGAGAGCTGCTGCTCGCCCAACCCGGAGAGGCAGAGCACCGCACGATCGCGGTGGGATTCGTCCAGTTCTCCGGTACTGACGACCTCCTCGAGCGTTCCGGGCCGCAGGCGCTGGCAGACGCACTTCACGAAGCGATTACCAACGTGCAACATGCTGCCACCTCTCACGGCGTCACCTTCTTCGAGTCAGACATCAACCGGGACGGCGGAAAGGTCATGCTCATCGCGGGTGCCCCCGTGAGTCACGACCATGATGACGACCGGATGCTCCGCACCGCACGACAGATCATCGAGCAAGCTGGCACGCTGCCGCTGCGCATCGGGGTCAACCGCGGATCCGTCTTCTCGGCAGACTTCGGGCCGCCCTTCCGCCGCACCTACTCCGTCAAGGGCGACGCCATCAACTTGGCAGCTCGCGTCATGGGCAAGGCTGCACCAGGTGAGGTTCTGGTAACGAGGGCGTCGTTGGAGCACGCTCGCACTCGGTTCGACACGACTGATCTGCCGCCCTTCATGGTCAAGGGCAAAGCGCAGCCCGTGGACGCCGTTCGACTCGGTCCGGTGCAGTCAGGCGGTGATCAGGAGACCGAGCTTTCGACCATCGTCGGTCGCGGGGCCGAACTGGCGATCCTCGACCAACATCTCGACGCGGTGCGCGCACGCAGTGGTGGGCTGGTTCGGGTGCTCGGCGAGCCTGGCATCGGCAAGACGCGGCTGGCGCAGGAACTGCTGACGCGAGCCGACGGGCTCACCGTCCTGGCCACGATCTGCGACGAGTACGAGGAGAACACGCCCTACCTGCCGGTTCGTCGGCTCTTCCGCACCGCCCTCGGTGTTCCGCCCGACGCCGCTCCCGACACCATCGGGCAGCGGCTACGCGAGCGCATCACCGTGGACGCCCCCCAGCTGCTGCCTTGGCTGCCGCTGCTGGGAATCGTGCTCGGCGTGGAGCTGCCGTCGACGAAGGAGAGTGGCGAGCTCGATGAGGCTTTCCGCAAGTCCCGTCTGGAAGAGGTCGCGGACCAGTTGTTGGAGGTCTTGCTACCCAGCCCAGCTCTGATCCTGGTCGAGGACGTCCACTTCGTAGATGAGGCATCACGCGACCTGCTCCTTCGTATCGCCGCGAGCGCGGAGGCCCGTCAGCCGTGGCTGGTGGTGGTCACCGCCCGCGACGACGAGGACCGCTTCGACTCTGGGGACGATCGCTCGGGGACATCGCTGACGCTGACCAGATTGGACTCCGACGACGCACTCGAACTCGTGGTGAACGCGACCGAGCACTCCCCGCTGCCGCCGGCGTCGATGGCCGCGATCGTCGAGCGATCGGGAGGTAACCCGCTGTTCTTACGGGGCCTGCTGCTGGCCACGCATGGCGCCGGAACGGTTGACTCGCTCCCGGACACCATCGAGGGGTTGGTGACCGCCGAGATCGACAAGCTGCCACCAGCTTTGCGGCGGATGTTGCGCTACGCCGCGGTCCTTGGCGTCACGGTGGAGGAGGATCTGCTGCGGCTCATGCTCGACGACCCTTCGCTCCCGGCTGGGAGTTCGGCGTTCCGGCCGCTGCGCTTGTTCTTCCAACCGGCCGGCGCTGGCCGGTTGCGGTTTCGACATGCCCTGATCCGCGATGCGGCTTACGACGGCCTCCCCTATCGTCGCCGTCAGGCGTTGCACGACCAGGCCGGAGCCTTGTTGCTCGAGCGGCTCGCAGAACCGAATGCCACGCCCGAACCGCTCGCCCTGCACTTCTACTATGCGGGCCGAGCGGCCGAAGCGTGGCGGTACTGCAAGTTGGCGGGTGACCGCGCTCGAGCGCAGTACGCAAACGCTGAGGCCGCCCGCTTCCTCGCGTGGGCGGCGGAGTCGGGTCGCCGGGCCACGGTGCCTCAAGCGCAACTCGCGGACGTGCTCGAGACACTCGGCGACGTTCGCTTCTTCCTCGGTCTCACCGACGAAGCAGCCGCGACCTACCGGCAGGCCCTGCATGCGTTCGCCGGTGAACCAGTCCGACAGGCCGGGCTGCTCCTTAAGGAGGGGCGGATTCAACAGCGCATGGGCAACGTGACCCGGTCGCTGCACCGATTGACGCGGGGCATGCATCTGGTCGACTCGCTCAAGTCGCCCGACGCGGTGGCCGTCCACTCGATGTTGGCCACCAGGTATGCCGGGGGGCTGCTCCTGGGTGATCGATACCGGGAGGCACGTCGTTGGGGCGAACTAGCGGTAAGACTTGCCGAAGAGGCCCACGACAGGCGGGCGCTTGCGGACGCACACAACGCCCTCATGACGGTAGCTCTTTGGTCCGGCGAGGGAAGCCGGCTGCCGCACGGCGAGATTGCGCTGCGCCTCTACGAGCAGATCGACGAACTGACCGGACAGGGTCACTGCTTGAACAACTTGGCGGTCCAAGCGTTCTTCGAAGGACGTTGGGACGACAGTCTGACCATGTTCCAACGAGCCGCCCAGATTTTTTCCCAAGTCGGCGACGAGGCCACCTTGGCGGTTGCGGTCTACAACCGGGCTGATGTGCTGATCCGACAGGGCAAAGTCGATGAAGCTGAGCCGCTGCTGCGCACTGCGCTACGCGTCGCTCGCAGCGTAGGCGATGAGGAGACCGTCGCGATGGTTGTGCGTGAGTCGGGCAAAGCCGCCGCCAGGGTCGGCCGTTTCCAAGAGAGCCGCGAGCGACTGGCCGACGCGCGGGTTCGGTTCACTGAGCTCGGTGAGCCCCGAGAACTCTGCGATGTGGAGGCCGCGGTCGCAGAGTCTTACCTCCTCGAGGGGAATTGGCAGGAAGCGCTGGCTCGCGTGGACCAGAGCCTGGAACAAGCCGAAGTCGCCGGAGCCACGGTACTGCCCACGCTGTACCGAATTCGCGGGTTCGCGCTGCTCCTCGGTGGCGATGTGGCCGCGGCCAAGGTGGCATTGGAGGAAGGGCTCGCGCTGGGAACGGCGCCGGTGGCCCGGCATGAGGAGGGCTTCTTGCAGGCCGGGCTGGCGCGCATTGCGGCGCTGGCCGGCGACCCGGCTGCGGAGCAGCTGCTCACCGCGAGCCAGGAGGCCATGACCAAGCTCGGCGTGCTCGCGGCACCGTTGCCCAACTAGCGGGTCAGCATCCCGATCATCGGGTCAGGCCGGGATGGTCTGCCTGAGGTTCTACCTGAGCGTCGTCTTGAGGTCTTCGGTGAAGAGTACGTAGGCGATGAGGTCACCGGCATTGTCCCGGTTGTTCTGCCGGAAGTCCTGGCAGAAGTCCTGGTTCGGTCCGATCCTCCCCTTGCTCGGGCAGGGCGGGGCCTCGGCGAACGTGGCCGACCCGGTGGGCTGGAACAAAATCGGGAAGCTGTTGACTCCGGCGCCGCCGCACAGCGTCTTGTCGCAGCGCAACTCAACGGCCGCCGGGTTGGTCCTGGTGTAAAGGGGCAGGCCGGTGGTTGGGTTACGGAGATCCGCCACGCCGTTGACCAAAAGAGCGGTGTTCTGCTGGCCCACCAGGCAGGGCGTGAACGGGTCGCAGACGGACTGAGACAACGTGACCTTGCCGTTCGCTCCGTTGGGTAACAGCAAGCTGCTGCAGATCGGCACGCCAGGGGTGGCGTTGGCGCAGGCCGCGTTGCTGAGGGTCAAGCTCTGGCCCGGGCTCCCGGTCTTGACCGTTGCGAAGAGGCTGACATCGATCGTCGTCGAGCCGGAAATAGGAGTATCCAACGAACCGGAAGAAGGAACTGCATTAGCCGTCAGCTGGATGGAGTTGCCGTAGCCGGAGTAAACGGCCCCTCGCACGGTGGCGGTCGAGGAGTTTGTGAGCTCGACCGTTGTGGTTCCGCCAAGGGTTCCGAGGCCGCTTCCGGTGCCACCGGAGGTGGCGAGGGTCACCGTCCCGTTGTACGGACTGGGATTTTCGAAGTCGTCCCTGGCGGTGATGACCACATCGAACGGCGCGTTCTTGGTCAGCGTGCCGACCCCGGCCTGGTCGGTCACGGAGTCGATGGTGAGGTGGGTGGCAGGCGCAGCCTTGACGGTGAGATCAAACGTCTCACTCAGAGTTCCGCTGGCCACTGTGTACGTGTGTGCTCCGAGGGTCGTCGGAGCGGTCAAATCGACGGTCGTGGACCCGGCAACGGTAAGTTTCGTGTCCTGAACTGTGCCGTCGACCGCCCCGGTGACGGTCACCTCTGGGTTGTCCACGGCATTGCTGTAGAGGTCGGTCACAGTCACGGCGACGCCGAAGGCGCCACCGGCTGCAACGGCTGCCGACGGTCCCGCGACCACCAGGTCAGCTGGTGGCCCCGGCTTCACCTTCACGGTGGCAGCGGCGGACGTGAGGTCGGTACTGCTAGCGGTGACGGTGATGGTGCCGGCTGTCGTGAGCTTCAAGCCGCTGAAGGTGGCGGTGCCGGAGACTGCAGACACTGTCGTGGTTCCACCGAGACCAGTCGCGGACAACGACACGGAGGCAGTACTCGGCGTGGGGGCACCATCAACGTCCAGCACCGTGACCGTGGATCCGAAGGTCTGACCGGCGGTTACCTCGGTCGGTGGTAGCGCTGTGAATGCGAGCTTGCTGGGAGCGCCGTAAACAGTGACTACGGGGTCGCTGCCGGTCTTGGAGAGCAACTGGCCGGTGCTCCACGCGGCCGAGTTCTTGGCCTGGGTTGCCCAAACTGGCGCGCCCTTAGCTCTGGCCGTCGCGTTGATGAAGAAGGTCAGGCTCTGCCCGGCACCGATCTTCGTGGCACCGGAGATATTCGGTGTGCTGACCTGGACCAGCGTTGTGCCGGTAGCGCCACAGCCAACGGGTGAGTCCGCCGAGCATGCCGGAAGGCTGTAGACGAAACCAGACGGGACAGTGGCAGTTCCTGGCACGACGGAGCCGAAGGCTGCCGGGACGACAACCTGGATGGAGCCAATGTCATTGCTACTCGACGCACCGTTGGTGACCTTCAGTGCGAACGTCGTCCGGTCACCGACCTGGGTGGTCAGTGAACTGGGGGAGGTAATCGCTACGGAGTAGCCGGACGCCTTTGGAGCCGCGGCATCGGCCGCGGGAGCTGCCACTGCGCTGACCGCCAGGGGAAGAACCAGTAGCAACGACAGCCGGTGGAGTCGAGAACCGCGGACGAGCTTCATACTCTTCCCCCAAAGGCGACGGTGTGTGGGCAGCATGCCCGACTGCAACTGACCCGTCAACCAGGATCGTTGATCCGTCTATCACGCGGGGTCATCACGCAGGTGCGATCACGACGGTGCGATCACGACGGTCTCGGCGTCGACCGTGAGCGCCTGGCCCTCTCGGGCCACGTGCACGGGGAAGGGTGCCTCGAGCGCGGCAGCGATCTCGTCCAGCTGGTCATCGGTTCGCCCCGGCCCATGGTGGAAGAGCGCCAGTGCGCGCACGTTGAGGCGCTCGGCGAGGTGGATGGCATCACCCACAGTCGCGTGGCCGTAGGCGTTGGCCATGGAGCGTTCGGACTCCACGAACTGTGCGTCGTGCAGCAGCAGATCGGCGCCGTCGATCAGCGACTCCAAATCAGCAGCGATTCCGCCGATCACCAGGTGATCGGGAAGGTAGGCGACATTGACCGTCCCGTCGGAGACCCGATAACCGAACGTTCGGCCGCCCTTGTGACGAACCTCGGCGGCAGTGACGGTGAGCCCCTCGATTTGGTGCTGCCCCGCTTCTATCGCCTCGAACGACCAGCGGCCGTGCAGACCATTGGGCGTGATCGGAAACGCAGGAGGCGACATGGCGTGCTGCAGTAGGTCGTGACCACTCCTGTCGCCCTGAGCTGGCAGGTAGACGGTCACCTCCGCATCGTCGCGGTCGCCTGCGACGAAGAACGGCAGCCCCTGCATGTGGTCCCAGTGCAGGTGTGTGAGCGCGATCGAGCCCCGAAACGGCTGACCATCGAGCATCGATGTGAGGCTCCGAAGACCCGTCCCGGCATCGAGCGCGAGAGTGGGACGCTCAGATCCGTGTGGCGTGATCGCCACACAGGACGTATGTCCGCCGTACCGCACGAATTGTGGCCCTGGGGCGGGGGTTGAGCCTCGAACGCCGAGCAAGGTCAGTAGCACGCCGAGCAGCGTAGGCCCCCACGGGGTGCTGGTCGTCGGGAGGCTCAGACCGACCTCTGTTCGGCGGCGCCTTGTGACTAGATCGGCGTCGGCGAAGGTCCGGAACGACAGTTCATGGGCGGACGGGGACCGCTAATTCTCTGTCGAGGCATGCGAGGCGAGCCAGGTGTCGAGGCGAGCCAGCCAACCGTCGGCGTCGACCTCGCGGTAGACCTCGCGAGCGTGTCCCAGTGGCATTTCGGCGTCGCTGCAGCGTCCCTGCGTGACCAGCCAGCGTCCAAGATCTTCCTCGGCTCGAGCGCTCCATCCGACACCGCCGAAGTCGGCAAGAGCGGCGACGTCGGCGCGTAGATCTGCCTCGATCTCGGAGGCATTGTCGCCTCGCGCGGAGCCGATCAGTCCCCGGAGGTTGCGAAGCTGCGCGGCCACTGCCGGGGAGACGATCCCGGGCGCAGCGGTGGTTGCCGGCTCGAGCAATCGCTGCGCCAGAGCCACGTCGTCGTCGGCGAGTGCGGCTCGGACCAACGCCGGCCAGAAGTGTATGAAGTCGTCGTCGAGCCCTCCGTCGGCGAGCGCGTGACTCAACGCCCCCTCGGCGAGGGCGGCTGCGCCCTCGGTGTCGCCAGCAGCGACCCGAGCAAGAACTTCCAGATTCCCCAGTGCGGCGAGGTCCCACGAGTTTCCGGTGCTGTCGGTCTTGGGGAGAGGAGGCGGTGGACCGCCGCAAGCATCGGCAAGCCAGGAGTCGACGCACCCCAGGAGGAGCTTGATCGTTGGGACGTGGACGAACTCCTTGGGCTCGGACAGCACGGCAGCTGCCTCCCCGAGTCGACCAGCGGTCCAGAGAGCGGAGGCGTAGTTGCCGTACGACCAGTCCAACATGCCGCAGATTCCCGAGCGCAGGGCGACGTCGAGCGCCTCTCCGAAGGTGTCCAATGCGCAGGGGAGATCCCGACTCATCTCGAGCGTGCCTACATTGACCAGCGCATTCGCAAAGAGGGCCGGTAGGTCACGAGCGCGAGCGATGTCCGCAGCCATCTCAGTAGGGCCGCGGGCCGCGGTCGGCGCGCCTAACCCCTGATAGCGCGTCCCCAAGCCGATCATCGCCACCGCGAGCTCCTCGGGGTCACCCACTGCCTCGGCCAAGAGCAGGTTCCGTTCAAGGTATCGGGACGCGGTTTCGAGGTCACCGTGCGGGAATTCTCCATCCGGCGCAGAATGAGCGCCGGCGAGCGGGCGTGAGGTTCCCATAGATATGACGATGACCATGACCATGGCGGGGGTCCTCCTGCACGAGTGGTCGACCAATGGGTCACAAACGTCAATTGCAAATCTGATCACCAGTGAGTAGTGACGGGTGGAAGAGCGCTGTCGCAGGAGGGGACGGCGGGATGCCCTTGATAGGCGCGCGGGGGCACACCAAAGGGCACAACCGTCCTCGAACCTTGTTACACCAGAGTCCGCTTTGTCCCCCGATTCCCGTTCGCCATGGGGGCAAACGCGCCACGTGACACGACTGCGACCAGGCTACGGCTCAGAAGGTTGGGAGTTCGAATCTCTCCGGGCGCACTGTGTAGAAGCCCCGCGACGTCTTCAGTGGTCGTCTCGGCTACGCACGTGCGATGCATTACGCGAGTCCGCGAGTCCGCGAGGCTGGTGAGCCGCACTGACCCCCGCCATATCGCAGGCGGGTTTGCGCCATGTCTGCGAAACCGACTCCTGACACCTCTTGGTGCAGGGAGGTTAACTCTGTGAAGTCTGAGGCAAGAAGGGTCACCGTTCCCTGCTGAAACGGTCGGCGGCCATGCCCCAGCAGGGTGCGGATAGCCAGTGACGGGTGGCTGTGGGTCGCCACTTGAGCATGCTAGATGTTTCGCTGTAGAACTATTTACTTCCGAACCAAATTAAATATAGAGTCGGCACTGGCCATCCCGCCCATTCTCTACGTACAGGAGCTCACCATGAGCGCAACCCTTGTCGTCCGCCACTCTGTCGCCGACTACGCCGGCTGGCGCACCGTCTATGAGGAGCTGGAGACGCTTCGCGCGCAGCACGGATGCACCGACCGGAGGGTCTTCTCGGCGCTCGGCGATGCGAACGACTTGTTCGTCACGCACGACTTCGGCACGGTCGCAGACGCGGAGAGCTTCGCGGCGTCTCCGCAGCTGAAGGAAGGCATGGCACGGGCCGGTGTCGTCGGTGCACCTCGGATCGAGATCTTTACGAGTGTCTGAACGACTGCCGCGTACTCGGTCGGAGAGGTCTGCCCATCTGGCCTCTCCAGCCGGGCTTGGGCTCGTTCGCGTGGCTGATGGCTTCGTCGAGGAGTTTCCGGACGGTGATCGAGCCAGTACGGAGGCCATGGCCTCACTGGTCAGGGTCGGGAACGCCCTGTCGCTCGAGGTAGGCCGGGCCATCGACGTCACACTCGGCATCCCCCTCGCACCGGCGACCACTCTGGCGGTGATCGAGGGGGCTGATCAGCCCCTGACGCCATCACAGGTCAGTGAACGCCTGTTGGTGGCACCCGCGACCCTGACCGCCACCCTCGACCTGTTGGAACGACGCGGCTGGGTGAGAAGAGGACCCAACCCCGCAGACCGACGCAGCGTCCTGGTCGAGATCACCCCCGAAGGGGAAGCCGTCACCGACACGATCCTGCCGGGCATCCGTCAGATCGAGGTGCGCATGATGTCAGCCCTGTCGGCCAAGGAGCGCAACGTGCTCCTTGGACTGCTCGACAAGGTGATGACTCAGGCGGCGTTGGTGGCGGCCGAACCTGCCATCACCCTGACGGGGCGACGTAAGAAGAGCCGACGACGTCGCTGACGGCCATGGCCCTGGCCGTGGCCGTCGGACTGGCCTCCGGTTGGCTGCTGCGCTCTCGCTGGGCGGCACTCGTGGCCCCGGTCGCGCTCGCGACGGCCTTCGAGATCACCCGCCTCGGCGCCGAGGAATGCCCGACGCGACAGCGATCTGCGTTGCATCATGTCAGCGATCGACAAGGGGACAGGCTCTGCAGTCCCGCAAATATCGGCGGCACCTCGATAAGTGCCTACGTCTCGGTAGGCGGAAATGACGTCCATTCGCTCTCTCGCGTTCTTCAATGGAGACCCCTGCGTGGAGATGTGCGGCCGGTCAGCGCACGGGATTACTGCAACCGTTACTGCAACGCCCAGGAACCGAGGGAGACTTCGGGACACTTCCTGAGAATGACGTGAGCGTGCTGCCACGTCAGGAGACGCCCTGAGACACCGAAACTGGGACTACGGATCAGAAGGTTGGGAGTTCGAATCTCTCCGGGCGCGCAACACCGGTCAGTGGGAGGCGGCGACCAACAGCTCGGCGAGACGCACGGGTTGCTCACGGAAGACTCCGTGGTCTGTGTCGATCTCGACGACATCAGCGTCGAGCGACGCCGCCATCACACGTTGAGCGTCCGGCGGCACCAAGGTGTCGGCGGTCGTCAGGACGTAGGTGCGGTGGCGAGAAGCCGGCAGATCGCCGCGCCACTTCTCGCGCAACGCGCCGATGCCCTGCGGACGCTGCGTCCGCTCCAGGTAGGTCCGCACCGAGTCTCGCTCGGCAGGGTCGGCCGCGGCGATGTACAGGTCGATGTTCAGGGCGCACAGACCAGGCCCGGCGCTAAGGATCAGTCCGTCGAATGCGTCGATTCCTGCTTCATCGCCGGCCTCGAACGGATCGCCGCCAGCGAAGAGGTCGAGTACCGAGGCACCATCGCGCGGGATCCAAGCCGCGACGTAGACCACCGGCACCTCGGGGTTCTCCGCTGCGATCCTCGAAGCGGTGAAGCCACCGAACGAGTACCCAACTAGCACGACGTCGGCCAGGTCAGCTGGGAGCACGGCGCGCACAGCGTCCGCGTACTCGTCCAGGGTTGCGTTGGGCTCCCCACACGGGAGATCGACGACGACCACCTCGTGGCCAGCCGACCTCAATGGTTCGATCACTGGCTCCATCGTCAAGGGTGTATCCCAGGCTCCGGGCACGATGACGAACGTAGACATGAGTAGATCCTCCTTGTCCGGGGAATGGGTGAGTCAAACACCGCGGGGGTCATCGTCGCAAGGGCAAGATGGGGAGGTAGGCGGAGCTTCGCACGTCCTTGTGAACACCGATGCCCGATGCAAGCAAGAGTCGCGGAACCCCTCACGTCGTAAGCAGGGTCAGTCCGAGCGCAGCAGGATCTGCAACGCCGTGCGGCCCTCTTCCCGTAGGTCTCCAGGCACCAGCGCCCAGGCCGGATGTGTGGGGTTGGTGAGGGTTCCGGCACGAGCGATCCACTTGCGCTCGCTCTTGTCCATCCGCTTTGCGAGGTCGTACGGGTCGGGAACGAGGGAGCAGAGCAGCGCCAAGTCGTTGAAATGGCGCTCAGTACCGCCGATGGTGATAGTGGTGGCCGCTGCCTTGATCACAATGGCCCCGAGTAGCGACGGTCTCGGGACCGGGCCGCTCGAGCCACTGGGAAGAGTGACGTCGACAAGCTCGAGGTGGTGCAGCGCCTGGGTGGCTCCGGGTACTTCAATCGACCTGCCGGGAGGTGTGGTGGTGAGCTTGGTGCGCCGTCCGACGTTGTCGGGAGCCAGCGCGTCGATCACGGGTGCGGGGTCAGACCCTCTGCGCACGTAGCGATGCGCGCGACCGTCCCCGCTCATCCCGTCGACGTAGAAGCCTTCCCGTTCGAGGAAGGCGACCAGGCGGGCGAGCGCCTCGGGCTCGGCGCGAATGTCCGCGACAGCGTCACCGTCCTGGCTGGTCTGGACCGGTTCACGACCGTGCTCAAGGGCGAGAAGCAGCATCATCTGCCCTCCGATCAGCATCCACGGCAGCCCGCGGGTTCGGCCGAGCTTTAGAAGTACCTCCCACAGCTCATCGACTGGCTCGCCGATCGGCGGCAGAGTCACACGGGCTCGGTTCACTTGCTGCCCGTCCGCAGCTCGTCGGTCTGACGAGTGAGGAACTCCCAGCCCGCTCGGATCGCGCGGGGATCTGCGTCCTCAAGGCAGTCGGCGGCCACCGCCATCGATCGAAGCCTGGGATTCTCGGCGAGCCGCTCGAGTAGCTGAGGGGGGTCAACCACCCGTACCAACGCCATCCAGCCCGAACGCTCCTCGCGCAGGTGCAGTGCGCTCGCCAGCTCTTTCCAAGCGGGCTGGTCCAGGTAGATCTCCGGACGAGCACTCAGGGCTATCAGGTCAAGACCGGCAGCATTGGCGGCGCCCGGACCGGAGGCAACGGCAGGTGGGTGAACTACGAGGCGTCGGATCGAGGAGGAGTGACCGACGACGGCGTGCCGCTCGCATCGACCCCGTAGAGCGGCGCGCCAGCGGTCCGAACTCGACGCTGCCAGACCGCGGATCACCGATCTCACCTGGCTGCGGGCGACCCGAGAAAGCCAAGGGGCGTCGCCACCGGCCAGCAGGTCGAGCGCCCCCCATGCACGGGGGGGAGAGAGAGGTCGGCCCCCCGGCCGACTCCGTGACGCGGCCAGAGCTAGCGCGTCGCCGTCGATGACCCACGATCGCCCGACCCGATACCCAACCAGCTCGCCGCTTCGTAAGAGCCGGCGAACCCGGCTGGAATCGAGATTAAGGCGCTCAGCTGCCTCGGCAACCGAGACGTCCATCGAACCTCTTTCGTAAACTATCCTGATTGAAGGATAGTTCCATTAATCTCCTTGAGAGTCAAGGGGCGATGCTTCCCCTCCCCCCTTAGCGCTTCTCTCATTTGGCGTCGTGCGCCTGCTGACGGAGGTGCCCTTCGATATGTTGGTGGTGATGGCGACCTGGGTCATCGCGGCCGTCATCATCCACGACGGCATCGTGTCCCCGCTCGTGATTGCGATCGGCTGGGGTCTGGCCCGCCTATTGCAGCCGCGCGCCCGCCGATATGCACAGTTTGCGCTCATCGTCGCGGCCTCAGTAACCGTCATCGCCGTTCCCTTGATCTATCGCGAGGACACCCAGCTGCAAGCTGAGTCCATGTTGCTGCAAAACTTTGCGGGAACCTAACGCTGATCGCTGGGATCGTGGCCGCACTCTCGCTCGTCGCGTATGCGGTAAGGGTTGCCCGCGACTCCGTGCAAGATTCTCAGCCCCCGGTGATGGTCGCCGCTTGGTCATTGACCATGTGAACTGCGGCGGACGCCGGCCAACGAAGATCTGCGCGGGTGCATCGCTGGTTGCCCGCTGATTGAGTAGCCATCACCTGGCATGGCACATGATGGGCTAGTGCTCAGTTCGCTATCGCCTCAGCGTCGACGGTTTGTTATGGCCATCGTTGCCATGGCGACCGTTGTCATCGTGGCCCTGGTGGCGGTAGTCCTTCGGTCGCGTTCGGACCCAGTGACACCCGTTCCGCAGAGCACACCAGGACCTGTACTCCTCGTTCCCGGATATGGCGGCTCGACGAGTGCACTCGACGTTCTCGCCTCGTCGTTGAGCGACGCCGGGCGCGACGTCACCATCGTCTCTCTCGCCGGAGATGGTACTGGCGACCTACGCGAGCAGGTCGAGCTCCTGGACGATGCAGCGCGGGAGGCCGTTGCTCGTACGGGCGCACCATCGGTCGACGTCGTTGGCTTCTCGGCTGGCGGTGTGATTGCCCGCGAGTGGGTGGCTAACGCCGGTGGGGGCAGCATAGCTCGACGAGTGGTGACGCTCGGATCACCCCAGCACGGCACCGACGTTGCAGTCCTCGCAGCGGCCGTAACCCCGAACTCCTGTCCGACCGCGTGTGAGCAACTCAAACCTGACAGCGACCTGTTGCGAAGTCTCAACGCTGGAGACGAAACACCCCCTGGGCCGGTCTGGGTGTCGATGTGGTCGACCAGCGACCAGCTGGTGGTCCCGCCAGAGAGCGCCTCACTGGACGGTGGCGTCAACTTCTCGGTGCAGAGTGTGTGTGGGCCGGCCGAGATCGAGCATGGCGACCTTCCGCGCACCCCTTCGGTGATCGCGTTAACGATGTTCGCTCTGGCCCGTGCGGTCCCTGGGACGCCGAGCGTCGACAACTGCTGATGAGCCGCGCTAGTCGGTGATGTCTTTGGTGGTGAAGTTTGCCCAAGCAGCGCCCAGGAAGACCGCAACGTAGACGAGTTGAAGACCGGTGCCGCGCAGCACGTTGCGCCACAGGATCGGGTCGCGGAACAGGTCGATGAAGGAGAGCCAGTAGCGCGTGGGCAGGAACGGGCTGAGCGAGTTTGCGGCGTCCAGAGTGAGGAGCAGGCTGGAGCCGATGAGTACGGCCAGCGCACCCATGGCGGCGGCCAGTGGTGTCTCGACAAGCGTGGAAAGAAAGAGTGCGATGGCTGCGACGCCGAGCATGGACAGGACGGCGTAACCAAGTGCCAACGCGGTACGCCAAGCGATCTGCTCCGAGGTCAGAGTTGTTCCGGAAACGCTGGCCGACACCGGGTGGTCACCCAGCAGAAACGAACCCA